>JAKVCT010000168.1 GCA_022448995.1 Saprospiraceae bacterium | reverse complement strand
GGCTCTGCGAAGCAAACCTATCTACAAAAAGGCTGATTAAATTATTCTATAACTAATTATGTCCACCCACTTACTTACTTAGTTAATCTCTTAACATATTCTTATAAAAGGCTATTCAAGTATTACTTGTGTAGCCTTTGCTTTATCCCCAAATTCTTGTAAATAGTCAACTCTCCAAAAATTTAATGGTGAGAAGTCTTAGTATTAAAATACTTAGCAAAGTTAATGCTCTAATCCCAAATATGTTCAGCTTTAGTTAAACATACACACAAAATTAATTACATCGCTTTTTATTCTTTAATTTTCAGACTTTAATTTAAGTAGGTGGGCATACTTAATTTGTGTTTAACCCCGAAGGGCTCTACGAAGCGAACCTATCTATAAAAAGGCTGATTAAATTATTCTATAACTAATTATGTCCACCTACTTACTTAGCTACTAATATAATATTTAAACAAAAAACAACAGACATATTACTTTAATTTTCAGACAAATTAATTTTTTTGTCTTTTTTTATACCTAACTGTTAATGTACTTTTGGTATATCGAAAGTTTTATAAAACTTAATAACCAATTAGAAACTCTTTTACTATTATTTTTCTATATACAGTTCGTAACTGTTTTCTACAATTCACAAAAAGCGTAACAGTCAACACCAAACAATTCATAAACAACAACCTACTTAAAACAGATGAATAAGCATTTCAAAAATGAGATTCTTTATTTCAGAATAAATTCTAAAAATCAACAAACTACCAAACCGTAATACAAAGCATAAATTGCTAATTCCATTTTGAACGTTGTGGTACAAAACTCACGAACTGTAAATAACTTCAGTACTTATATTTTATCATCTTTCTATTCTTAACTAATATTATGAGATTTTTTATAACTATAGTATTCTTTTATATAAGCATGATACAAAGCTTTGCCCAAATTACCTTTGTTCCTGATGCTAATTTTGAGAAAGCTCTAATAGAGCAAGGAATTGATTCTGACAACATGATAAATGGTCAGTTTCCTACAGTTAATGCAGTCGGGGTTTCTTATTTAGATGTTTCTTCCAAAAATATCAGTAGTATGGTCGGTATTGAAGCGTTTACTAACCTAGATACGCTAATTTGTGCTAGGAATAATTTGTCTACCATAGATATTTCTAATAATACTAACCTTACTTATTTTGATTGTTTCTTGAACCCAGCACTAACTAACTTGGATCTTTCAAGTAATGTCAATCTTACTTACTTAAATTATGCTGGAAACACACTATCTAATGTAGATCTTTCAAATAATATCAATCTTACTCACTTAAATTGTGCTGGAAACATAATATCTAATTTAGATCTTTCAAATAATATCAACTTGACTTACTTAGATTGTTCTTTTAATGAAATATCTAATTTAGATCTTTCGAATAAGGTTAATCTTGAACACTTGAACTGTTCCCGTAATGATCTATTTAGTCTAGATGTTTCAAATAATATCAACTTAACTCACTTAGATTGTTCTTATGATAGCCTAAGCAGCATCAATCTTTCAAATAATATCAGTCTCAATTATTTTAATTGTCATCATAATCAGATAGTCAATCTAGACCTTTCAAATAATATTAATCTTAATCACTTAGATTGTTTGAGGAACCATCTGTTAGGTATGACGCTTCCAAGTAGTGCGAATATCACTCATTTGGACTGTGCGTATAATGTACTACCTAGTCTAGATGTTTCTAGTTACGTTAATCTTGAATATTTACATTGTGCAGATAATATACTGACCAATCTAGATCTTTCAAATAATGTAAATATTGATCATTTTGATTGTTCTGATAACCAAATTACAAACTTAGATTTATCGAATCAGGTTAATATGACTAAGGTAGATTGTGCTGGTAACCGATTCACAAGTATAGATTTTTCTAACAATACCTTATTATGGTACTTGAAATGTAGTCACAATACAATCTCAAGTTTAGATCTATCAAATAATCCTCTTTTAACAGAGCTAGAATGTAGCTATAGCCTACTCACCCAGTTGGATCTATCCAATAATCCTAATCTATCTATTCTCCATTGTGAATCCAACCAATTAACAAATTTAGATTTATCCAATAATCCATCAATTTGGGAATTGAATTGTTTTCGCAATTCATTGACTCAATTAGATGTCTCTCATCTTTCTTTCTTATCTATCCTAAACTGTTCTATAAATCAATTAGAAGAAATTTTCTTAGGACATCACCATCCTGCATTTTATGACGAACAAGCTAATATTGTAAGATCGTTTACTTGTCAAGGTAATTCCCCTTACCTAATAATCTGTGGTTATATACCCAGTACTATTCCTTCGCATTGGCAAAAGGATGCCAGTGCAGTCTATAGTTCTGGAGGTTGTTTCCCAGAACGTGTTAGTGGACTATTAACAGCTGATATGAATACAAACTGTATAGCTGATAGTTCTGAAGGAGTTTTTGATCTTGCACTAATTAAAATATATAATGGCTTAGATACTGTAATCGTTTCTGCATCTGATGGATCTTTTAGTGCAGGACTAGATACAGGTACATATTTCATAGAAGCCATACCTAGTAATAATTTATGGCGAGCTTGTTCCTCTCCTCAAACATTTACGGTAGATACAACAAGTGTACAAAATATTGACTTTGTTATCCAACCTTTGATTCTTTGTCCCTTACTCACAGTCGATATATCTGCACCTTTTCTACGTATGACTGGCAGTGGATCGAACTATATTATAAATTATTGCAATGAAGGAACACTACCAGCCTATGGTGTTTATATTGATGTAGATATTGATCCAGGATTGAATGTTTTAAATACAAGCCTACCTATTGCTAGTCAAAATGGGAATGTATATACCTTCTTGTTAGACACGGTAGATATATTTGAATGTGGGTCTTTTCATATTAATGTAATTGTAGATACTTCAGCAGTATTGGGTCAGACACATTGTACTGAGGCGCATATTCACCCTGATACAGTATGTGGAATTAGCTGGTTGGGCCCTGAATTTGAATTGAGCGATAGTTGTACGGGAGATAGTATTTATTTTGAGTTGACTAATATTGGTACAGATATGCAGGGTAACCTAAATTATTTTGTCTTTGAGGATGATTTGATGCTGCATGACAATCCGTTCTTTCTCTTAGCTGGTGAGACATTTACGATCAGTGTCCCTACCAACTCTGGAAAAACCTACCGTTTTAGAACTGAATCTATTCCTAATTTCCCTTCGCTTAGGGGTGATGGTTTTGTGACTAAAGCTATTGAGAATTGTAATCCAAGTACCGATCCAACTCCTATGATTCTGACTAGCTATGTACTAAGTCAATATAATGGGAATAGTGCCCCTGCTATTGCCCTAGACTGTCAACAGAATGTTTTTGCTTATGATCCAAATGATAAGACTGCACAACCCGAAGGCTATAGTACTCAACACTATATCGAAAAGAATACTCCTTTGAATTATCGTATCCGATTCCAAAATACAGGAAACGATACTGCTTTTACAGTTGTCCTAAAAGATACCTTATCTCCATATCTAGATCTAAGCTCTCTGCAAATGGGGAGCTCTAGTCATCCTTATACTTGGACAATAAACAATAATATTCTGACTATTCGATTTGATCATATCATGTTACCCGATAGTAATACCAACGAACCAGCTTCTAATGGTTTTGTCAAGTATGCAATTAATCAAGTAAATAATCTACCTTTAGAAACACGTATTGAAAATACAGCATATATCTACTTTGATTATAATCCTCCTATTATCACGAATACGACATTTCATACGATCGGAGAGAATATTTATCGAATTGAATTCACAGATAATGCGAATCAATCGGAAGAACTTGAAACTACTAACTATATAATTTTTCCGAATCCAACTCAAGATCTTATTACCGTTCAGCAAGATATGAATAGAACATTTAGTTTAGAGGTATTCCATATCAATGGTCAATTACTTCAATCCTATCAGGACTTAAATGGCGAATTCCAATTCAATCTAAACCACTATCCTGCAGGCACTTACACCTTAAGAATTCAAGATGAGCAACAAGTAAATACATACAAGGTGATCAAACACAGATAGTAGAATTTATCTATATTGAGATGCTTCTTCAAGTAGATTCAAAAAAGACTAATAGGTTATTCCTATTAGTCTTTTTTGTTTTTTTTTATAAAAAATATAATTCATGTAACATAAAAACATACAAACACGTATTCATTCAACATACACAAAAAAGTATTTTCCCAATCGAACAAAAGCAAAGAGTAACTCTTCCCTACAAAAGCTATATATAGTAAATAATTACAGTAGATCATAAGGTGTTTTATCCTCCCTAATATAGCAAATTCCAATATATACTTTACAAAGCCATTTTAATACAGTTAGATACTTGATCCGGATTAGTCTTAATTAAGATTCTATCATATTGCATACGTTTTATTTTCTACCCAAAAATAAAACAGCAATACCATGCAAACTTATGAGAATGCTCTGAAAACCCATAATAATCATAAAATTTATGAACCAAGCTGACATAGCCCCACTAAGTTGTGTCTAGTATTGTTAATCCCCCAATCCCCCTAAATAAAATGAATAATATAATATACATATTGTTTTTATCTTTGATATACACTCAAAGTTTCGCTCAATTTACAGCAATTCCTGATGCTAATTTTGAACAAGCGCTCATCGCTCAGGGAATAGATTCTGACAACACTATAAATGGTCAGATACTTACAGCAGACGCTAGTGGAATCATTTCCCTAAGCATTTCACATCGACAAATTAGTGATCTAACAGGTATTGAAGCATTTATAAACCTAGAACAACTATATTGTAATAATAACCAGCTTACATCTTTGAACACTTCTGGTAATCCAAGCCTCAAGATTATTCACTGTAGTTCCAATCAACTTACTACCTTAGATATTAGCAATAATACTAATCTTGAGATGCTTTACTGTTATCAGAACCAACTTTCGACTTTAGATATTTCTAATGCATCAAACTTAATCTCAATCGAATGTACCAATAATCTACTTTCAAGTTTAAATCTAGATTCTAATCTTAATCTTGAACAAGTTTATTGCGAACAGAACCAAATTGCAACCCTCAATCTGACTAATAATTCTAATCTTAGTGAGTTGAGATGTGGTTCTAATCAATTATCAGGTCTTGATCTTTCCAATAATACAAATCTTCAGTTACTTTGGTGTGAGGAAAATCAACTAACAATCTTAGACCTAACTAATAACATCAATATCAATAATGTTAACTGTGAGCAAAATCAGTTGTCAAGCCTTAATATTGCAAGTGCTCAAAACCTAAGTGCGCTTAATTGTGAACAAAACCAACTGAGTGTACTGAATCTATTAGGAAGTCCTAATCTTGAATCTATCCAGTGTGCTCACAACAACTTGACAAATCTGGATTTTTCTAACAATCCTAATCTTATGTCTATCCAGTGTGCTCACAATAGTTTGGTAAGTCTAGATGTTACAAATAATCCAAATCTCTCGAAAATTATCTGTAATAACAACCTTATCACAAATCTGGATTGCTCTAACAATTCTAATCTTAACAGTTTGGTAGCTAGTAATAATTTACTAACGAATATCAATCTACTAAATAGTCCTAGTTTTAGACAAATTATTTGTGATAATAACTTTATTACAAGCCTTGATCTTTCCAACAAAGAACAACTTCAATTATTGAATTCTGCAAATAACCAACTGGAAACAATCATATTAGACCAACATCACCCAATTTTCTACAACTCTGTTAATAATATTAATCACGGATTGAGATGTATCAACAATCCATCTAGCTTGGTAATTTGTGGAAATATTCCACAGACTATTCCACAAATTTGGAGAAAAGACTCTAGTGCAGTCTACAGCAATGGAGGTTGTTTCCCTACACGAGTTTCAGGAAGATTGGCGATTGATAATAACAGTAATTGTTTGGTAGACCATGGAGAACAAGGGTATTCTAGTGTCTTACTTAAGTTCTTTAATAGCTCTGATACCTTGATAATTACCCCTTATTCAGATGGGACTTTCAATATAGGAATTGATACAGGCAACTATACTGTGGAAGTAATTCCTAATAATAGTCTATGGCAAGCCTGTATAAACACTCAAGTAATCACAATAGACACCTCTGCAACACAACAATTAGATTTTGCAATGCAAGCTGCAGTAGATTGTCCTCTTTTGACTGTAGACATTGGAGCACCTTTTCTTCGGATGACTGGTGGAGGCTCTAATTATACAATCAATTACTGTAATGAGGGTACTATTCCTGCTCATAATACCTCGGTAAGTGTAGAAATAGATCCAAGCTTAAACGTATTGAGCTCAAGCCTTCCTATTGCTAGTCAAAATGGGAATATCTATACATTTTTGGTAGATACAGTAGATGTTGCAGACTGTGGCTCCTTTACTATAAATGTTTTGGTAGACCCTAATAGTGTCTTGGGACAAACACATTGCTCCAAAGCTTATATCTATTCTGATACTGATTGTATGATGGAATGGGAAGGTCCTAACTTACAACTGAATAGTAGCTGTGATAAGGATTCTACCCTTTTTGTACTAACCAATATAGGAGGAGCTATGAGTTCTTCCATAGATTATTATGTTTATGAAAATGATACCATCATAACACAGGCTAGTTTTATGCTCAATGCTGGTGAAACACTCCAAGTTAGTGTTCCTACTCTACAAGGTAAAACCTACCGTTTTAGTACAGATATGATTCCTAATTATCCAAGCTACCTAGGAGACGGTTTTGTTACAGAAGCTTTAGAAAACTGCAACCCTACTTCTGAGACGATTCTTCATGTAAGCTATGTCTTGAGTCAATACAATGGCAATAGTAATCCTGCAATTGCTATTGATTGCCAGCAAAATATCTTTGCTTACGATCCAAACGACAAAACAGCTCAACCAGAAGGCTATGGAGCTCAACATTATATCGAAAAAAATACACCTTTGGCTTATCGTATCCGATTCCAAAATACAGGAAATGATACTGCTTTTACAGTTGTCCTAAAAGATACCTTGTCTCCTCATCTAGATCTGACTTCTCTACAAATGGGAGCTTCTAGTCATCCTTACATTTGGGATCTAAATAATAACATATTAACGATCCGATTCAATAATATTATGTTGCCTGATAGCAACACCAATGAACCTGCTTCTAATGGTTTTGTCAGGTATACTATCGACCAAGTAGCTGACCTAGCCTTAGAAACACGTATTGAGAATACTGCACATATCTATTTTGATTACAATCCTGCGATTGTAACCAATACAACTTTCCATACCATAGGAGAGCAATTCTACTCTGTACGACTGATCAATGTTGCTACTCATGAAGAACAACTAGAAACCACTGAATATCGAATTTTTCCCAATCCTACTAAAGACCTCATTACTATCCAAGAAGACCATAATGCAACGTTTGATTTACAGTTGTTAAATTTGAATGGACAATTATTGCAAGGCTACAAGAATTTGAATGGGCAATATCAGTTCAGCTTAGCAGACTATCCTATGGGAACCTATATTCTGAAAGTCCAAGATAAAGCTCAGGTTAAGACTTATAAGATTGTTAAGTACTAATCACTTTGTAGTGGACTCAAGCAAACAAACCTAAGTTTTTGGATTAGGGGCTTTCTGAAAAGTAAAATTTATTTTTTGGATAGCCCCTTTTCTATTAAAGATTATTTAAGTATTTTTTGTACAGTAAGAAATTAGCATTGAAGTTGTTTAAAAAAATAAGGCCAAGGTTCTGGATTAAATAAAAGGCAATTTATCGCCTAAACAACTACTTAAATAAGCTTTGTTAAGTATCTTATGATTAAGATGAACCTAATAAGAGGATTATTTTTAAGTAAAAAAATAGCTATAGTGATTAGCTTAGAAGCTTACATATTGATATTTGTGAAAACAAAAGATACAAAAAACTGAATATCAAGCCGTTTTTGAAAGCCCCTATTGCAGCATTTTTTTTCTCCATCTTCTCAAACAACCTCTATTTATTCCAGTTTTAGTAAAAAACAGGCCTAAATAGATAAAAAAAAGTTAACTTTTTGTTGTCACAGCAAAAAAGAACAATGAGATGAACAAATATTCCTGAGAAAGTGTTATTTTTGCGTAAAATAGATTATATTATAGTTATAAAAGACTAAAATAAAGGTCAATAGACATTGATCAACTAATAATAGAATATGAGTAACAAACGTCACATATATTTAGATAATAACTCTACAACGCCAATGGATCCGCGCGTTTTAGAGGCTATGTTACCTTACTTCACTGAGAAGTTTGGCAATTCAGCTAGTAGAAACCATCCTTTTGGTTGGGTAGCAGAAGAAGCTGTAGACTATGCTCGTGAGCAGATTGCGAAACTTATTGGTGCAGATTCTCGTGAGATTATATTCACTTCAGGGGCTACTGAGGCAGATAATCTTGGTATTAAAGGTGTGGTAGATATGTATAAGCGAAAAGGCAACCATGTCATTACACTGGAAACAGAACACAAAGCAGTATTAGATACTTGTCGTGCACTAGAAAAGGAAGGGACAGAAGTGACCTACCTAAAAGTACAGAGAAATGGATTAGTAGATTTAGCAGCTTTGGAAGCAGCTATAAAACCAACTACTGTATTGGTTTCTATCATGTTTGCTAACAATGAAATTGGAGTGATCCAACCAATGAAAGAAATCGGAGAAATTTGTGCAAAACACAAGGTGCTCCTTATGTCTGACGCTACACAAGCAGTTGGAAAAATCCCTGTGAATGCTAGAGAATTGGGTATCCACTTAATGGCATTTACTGGACACAAAATGTATGGTCCTAAAGGTGTAGGTGCATTATATGTATCTCGCAAAAGTCCTCGTGTAAAAGTAACTGCACAAATGGATGGTGGTGGACATGAGCGTGGAATGCGTTCTGGTACATTGAATGTTCCTGGTATTGTAGGATTCGGAGCTGCTGCTGAAATAGCTCGTTTAGAAATGAAAGAGGAAGCTGAACGTTTGTCTAAAATGAGAGATCGTTTAGAAACTACATTACTACAATTAGAAGAAACAGAGGTAAATGGATCTATTGAAAGTAGAATGCCTCATGTTACCAATATCTCGTTCAAATTTGTTGAAGGAGAAGGTTTGATGATGAAATTTAACCAAGAGATTGCCGTTTCTTCTGGCTCTGCTTGTACATCAGCTTCTTTGGAACCTTCTTATGTATTGAAAGCCCTAGGCTTAGAAGATGAGTTAGCTCATTCTTCTTTGCGCCTAAGCTTGGGAAGATTCACAAAAGAGGAAGATATTGATTATGCTATCGAAAAGATTACAGAAGGTGTCAATCATATGCGCCATTTATCTCCATTATGGGAAATGCATAAAGATGGAATTGATTTAGCTTCTGTAGAATGGTCAGATCATTGATCTGCCTAAGTGTTCTTAGAGGAATAGTATTCGTATTAATAATTAAGACAATTAAGTAGTTAACAAAATTAAAGTTGGGAATAATTGTAACTAGCTACTTATAAACCTAGCATATAATTATGGCTTATTCAGATAAATTATTAGATCATTACAATAACCCACGTAACGTAGGTACACTTGACAAAAGCAAAAAAACGGTTGGAACAGGCTTAGTAGGTGCACCTGAATGTGGTGATGTAATGCGCCTGCAAATTGAGGTGGATGATGAAACAGGTATTATTCAAGAAGCAAAATTCAAAACTTTTGGTTGTGGATCTGCTATTGCTTCTTCATCTTTGGCTACTGAATGGTTGAAAGGAAAATCATTGGAAGAAGCTTCTAAGATTGATAATATGGATATTGTAGAAGAATTGGAATTACCTCCTGTAAAAATTCACTGTTCTGTATTGGCAGAGGATGCAATTAAATCTGCAATCAAAGATTACCAAGAAAAAAACGGTTTAGAGAAATAAACATTTTTTCATTATCAATAATAGTGAGTGCATCCTTGCAATTAGTTAAAGTATCGCCAACTATTAGATCAATTATAATTAAATAAAATTATGCTTTTTGTATCAGACAGCGCCAAAAATAAAATAGCTGAAATTAGAGAAAGTGGTCAAATTCAAAATGATTACTTCATTAGAGTATCTGTGACCAGTGGAGGTTGCTCTGGTCTGACTTACAAGATGGATTTTGATAATGAAGATCAAGCTGAAGACCAAGTTTTTGAGGATAATGGTGTAAAAGTAGTTACTGACTTGAAAAGTTTCTTGTACTTGTTTGACAGTACCTTAGAGTTTTCAGGTGGCTTGAATGGCAAAGGTTTCCACTTTACAAATCCCAATGCTTCCCGCACTTGTGGTTGTGGCGAAAGTTTCGCTGTTTAGCTTCGCAGTTTATAAAACAAAAAAAAGATCAATTGAGCTTGAGTTCAATTGATCTTTTTTTGTTTCTATTGTGATGAATATTTTTTGGCGATGTAAGTAGGTAGGGAGGTTCAGCATTAAGAAAATCTCTTCTTAAGCTACTTTTAACATTGCTTTAAAAGTAGCGCAAAAGATCTAGGACTCGATGGAACGTCAGACAAAGAATAGTCCTTATTGACTCCTTTTTCTAACTCACTTTTATCTAAAATCTTGTACTTGACAGAAAGGCTTATAGAATATAAATCGTTCAACTTTAAGCCTTTACAATGTTCGGACATTGAAGAAGCTCTTTCAGAACGTCAATGTTCGT
>JAKVCT010000167.1 GCA_022448995.1 Saprospiraceae bacterium | reverse complement strand
CCAACGATCCACTTAGACTTGAGTGAACTCAATACAGGGATCTATTTTCTTCATTGTTATACTAACAAAGGATTATTGGTTACCAAAATAATTAAGGAATAGCAAAAGGATGGTGTTAAAGTTGAGGATAAAATTATAGCTATTTTATCCTCAACTTTGATTCTGTTACTTATTTATATGCTATATAGCCCCTTATCTCCCTTAGAGCAGGTCTAAATTTGCTCTAAATTTTAATATTAAAGCTTTTTTTAGCTTCGTTAACGAAGCTAAATCAATGAATTTGATGCGGTGAAGATGATTTTTAAACAAAAAAAAGAATTTTATCATTTCACCTTACTCATTGGTATCTTCCTACGTTATCTATATATAGATACTTTTACAAACCTCTCTTTTTGGACAACTCGAGATCCTATAATTTTATTAAATGTTAGTAAGTTAGTAGATAGCTACAATTAATTTGTATTGAACCCCGAAGGACTCTGCGAAGCAAACCCCGAAGGGCTCAACGAAGTAAATTCAAGCAGCCTTTTGGCTTTGTTTAACCCTTCGGGGGTTTCACCTTGTTAGCCTCTAAAATATTCTGTAATTTTCATCAACTTTAATTCCACTACCTACTTACTTAATTCTATTTTTAACTCTATCAAAAGTTATAGAGATTCAACTTCAAAATAAAGGTTTATGCTTAGATTTTATTCTATCATAATTGGGCTATTTTTTGCAACAACAGCCCTAGGGCAATCAGGAGGTAAACAACCAGAAAACTCTACAGAAAGCCGTATTAGTACACAAATTCAACTTAGATTAAATAAACGCTGGAGGTTTACCCTTGAAGAACAATTGCGTTTACGGTTCTCCACCCCCATCTACGAGCGAAGCTTTACAGAACTCAAAGTTGCTTATTTATTAAAAAAAATCCGCTTTGGTTTTGCTTATCGATTTATTATCCAAAATGATGTTGATGGCTTATTGCAGAGCATAAAACAAAGGCATCGTTGGCATGGGTATATGGCTTATAAATTCAAGATTAAGCGCCTCTCAACGAGCTTTCGTTTGCAATATCAATTTCGCAAACAGTTTATTCCTAGAACTCATATCAGCTTTGGACCAGCCCGGCATTATTTTCGATTCAAAACTGCCCTTGAATATAACATCAAAGATTGGAAACTGGATCCTAAAATAGGCATAGAACTATTTGTGAGACCTTTGTTCAATTATCCTAATAACCAAGCTCACCGTTATAGAATATCCATAGGTACAGATTATAAGATAAAGAAAAGGCATCATCTGGAATTTAGGTATCAATTTGAAAGTGAATTTAGAGGCTGGAATCCTAAGACCTTACATATCATTAATCTACAGTATAGATACATACTGAAACTGGCAACTCGCAAGAATTCTCCAAAGAAATAATTATTAAGTACCATGTAACATAAATAGTACTTAGACAAAGTTGTTTAAAATCTTTATAAACGAGTCTTAAATCAAAGTCAAATGAATAGATTTTTATGGTTAAGTAATATAAAAGAAATAACTTATCATTTACGTTCCAATCCTTTCGCCCTAAATCAAAAATCAGCTCCACTGAACACTTTGTGGTTTACTTTTTTCTTATCACTAAGTATATCTTGTCTGCTGTTTCTAAACGCTTGTGATAAAAAACCAGGATTTACTTCATCTGGGGTTGAAATTATAACTCCAGTTGGTAACGAAAACTACCTCAATAATGGCTCTGAAGTTATTTTTGACCAATCTAAACTGCATAGTTTTTACTTAGAACTACCAGAAGGAGCATTATCTTACTTGGATAGAGATCCTACAGAAGAAAAATATGTAGAAGGTAGCCTCACCTTCAATGGAGAAACTATAAGTCCTGTGGGGATTCGTTACAAGGGGAGTTATGGTGCTTTTGTCAATGGTGTTTCAAAAGGTCTTTTTGGTGAACCTTCAGGATATAAGATCAGTACCAAGCTCTCTATGAAGGTCAAAATTGATTGGAAAGGTTATCAAGATACCTTTTATGGATTAAAGAAGCTTCAGTTTCATGCTATGCCGCATGATCCATCCCAATTGCGAGAACGCCTAGGTTATTGGCTATTTAGAGAAATGGGAGTGCATACTCCTAGAGCTGTTCATGTCAAGTTATATATCAATGGAGTATACAATGGGCTCTTTACTCTAGTGGAGCAAATCGATGAACAATTTACTGCTCATACGTTTGGAGATGGAAGCGGTAATATATACAAAGAACGCTGGCCTATAAAGAGTAACGGTAAAGCAGCTAAGAAAAGTGATTTCTATAACTCCTTAGTTAACAACGAAGTAGCAGGAACAAAAGTCGATCATATTTTAGAATTTGCACAGGCAATAGAGCATGCAAGTGCTGCTGAAAGACCAGCAATAGTCGATAATTATATGGATACTGATGAGATTTTACGGTACATTGCAGTAGATCGTTTTATACGACATGATGACGGTATATTTCACTGGTACTGTACTAATGACGATATCAATGGTTGCAATCCTCATAATTTTTATTGGTATGAAAATCCAGTAGATAATAAAATATATCTAATCCCTTGGGACTTGGATAATGCTTTTGAAAATATTACTGCAGACCTCAATCCTGTTACTCCTGTAGCAGACGATTTTGGTGAAACCCAAAATAATTGTCAACCTTTTACCTATGGAGAATTTAATATTTGGCAAAAATCAGCAAGTTGTGATCCTTTAATTGAGGCATGGGCTTCTCATGTAGAACGATACGATCAAATAAAACAAGAATTAATTCAAGGTGTAGCTTCCAAAGTTCAGATTGAAGCTCAAATCAATGAATGGACTATTCAGATTATGTCTGCTACTGCAGAAGCAGCAGAACTACATGAAGACGCAGTTTCTATGATTGATTGGGAATCTAGTGTGAACATACTAAAAGAAACATTAGAATACGCTCGAACAAAGTAATTCTAACCTAAAAATTTAGTAAGGATTCGTATTAAACCCTTAATTAGGAGACATCTAAGAAGATAGACTGGTTTGCAGAATATAAGTTGGAAGGTTTAGGATTAAAATAACCCGCTAATAATTAATTGTTTACAATGCAAGTTAAAAAAGAAATCACCCCACTCTTGACCATAAAGTGCAAAAGCGGGGTGATTTCTTTCAAAAAAATACCTATAGCTTATTAATTATCAGACATTTACTCAACGCTGAACCTTCCTAACTATACCGTATTTTGCGAATGCTGACTATGAGCATTTTCTAAGAATAAAAACAAACTCTTAGAGTTAAAATATTCTCTCTCTTAAAGAATTAACATAGCATCTCCATAAGTGAAGAAACGATACTCACGCTCTACAGCTTGGCGATAAGCTTCCATGATTAAATCATATCCTCCAAATGCACAGATCATAATAATCAAGCTAGATTTAGGAAGATGGAAATTGGTAATCATACTATTCGCAATCTTAAAATCGTATGGTGGATAGATAAACTTATTTGTCCATCCCTCTGCAGGTTTTAGGTAACCACGTGCAGAAACTGCGGATTCAATAGAACGCATAGATGTAGTTCCTACTGCACAAATACGTCTATGATTATCTATTCTCTTATTGATGATATCACAAACAGGCTGAGCTATTTTGAAATACTCTGCATCCATTTTATGCTTCGATAAATCTTCAACCTCGATATTACGGAAAGTTCCCAAACCAATGTGTAAAGTAAGTTCTGTAAACTCAATACCTTTGAGTTCTAGACGTTTCATAACCTCCAAACTCATATGCAATCCAGCTGTTGGTGCTGCTACTGCCCCAATCTCTTTGGCATATACTGTTTGGTAACGTTCTTTATCTAAAGGCTCAACAGTTCTATCAATATACTTGGGTAAGGGAGTATGTCCTAAGCGATTCAAATGTGCCTTGAATTCTGCATCTGAACCATCGTACAAAAAGCGGATTGTACGCCCTCTAGAAGTTGTATTATCGACAACTTCTGCCACCAAAATTTCTGCGCCATCAGAATCATTGAAATATAATTTGTTACCCACACGGATCTTACGAGCAGGATCAACTAACACATCCCAAAGCTTCATATTTTCATTCAATTCCCTCAAAAGAAACACCTCAATTCTAGCACCTGTTTTTTCCTTTTGACCATACAAACGAGCAGGAAATACCTTAGTGTTATTTAAGATGAATGCATCTCCATCATCAAAATATTCAATGACATCTTTGAAGATTCTGTGTTCGATCGTTCCTTTTGCTCTATTCACTACCATCAACTTAGACTCATCTCGAATATCAGAAGGGTATTTGGCAACTAGTTCTGGTGGTAACTTAAAGTTAAACTGTGATAATTTCATATATTTTTTATTGTATAATATTTCCAATGTATTCGTCAAGCAAGAATATCAGAATATAATCAACTTTATCTGTAATTGTTGTTCATGCAAACGGTTCTTTTCAGAACCTAACAACAAAGTCTATACTCTATTCGGGCAAATATAAAAGTTTTGACTAAAATCCCTAAGTGATTTAAGATAATAGTAAGGTACTTTTGATTTTTTTGATTAAAAAACTACAAATCACCTGCAGAATAATGATTATAGTGTTTTGGATAGCTAAGGTTGTGCAAGAGATCATAGTCCTAGATTCTACGTATGAATCTAAGTACATACAGGCATAATATTAAGTATTTTATAATACAAGTTGTCTTAATATTAGCTTTATGTAACAATGAATCATTTATATATATCGAAGTATATTAACTGGGAGAATACTTGGGCTATCAAAGAATTTATTCCATATAAGCTCTCCCCTTACAAGCTCATGACCACAAGGATCAGTATAATCAATTCTAGCATCATTATAATGCCTGTGATCCATAAGATAGGATTTAAGACAATGAGGCCAATAACCAACAAAACTACACCTACTGTAAAATGCAAAAGTGAGTAGATAAACATAGAGATCCATCCACCTAACTCTCCCCATCCACCTGCGTTCAAACCAGTGATAAATGTAATTAAGCCAATTATTAAACTAATAGCTAATAAGAGAGCTCCTACCACCATAACAGAATTCCATCCTCCAAGAAACCCTCCAATAATAGCAAGTATAGTACCTATCAATAAAAAAATAATCCCTGCTAGTATCAATACAATAAAAAACCCAATTTTCTTAGTTTTCTTAGGTTTCTTCTGAAACAGTTTCTTTTTGAGTCGAAGTCTTTTTTTGGTCTTCTTCTTTTTTACTTTTTTAGTTTCTACAGGAGGAGCTTGTTCAACAGCCGTATTTGATAAAACGTGTCCACTAGCTGCATAAGCGTTTAGTTGTTGAGGAACTACCAAGAAGATTAGGTAGCTGCTTAATAGAAAAATTAGAGTATTAAGTTGTTTCATAGATTTTATTAGAGGGTCAATAATTTAATATACCTTGTTTAAATTAAACTAGCAGACTGCTTAATAGAGTGTAATAAATATCTATCTACAGTGCAAACCCTTAACTCTGCGCTAATAAAATATTGAGCTAATTAACTCATAAAATTTATATTACAGTCTACTTAATGTCCTCTAAAGTAGAAAAAAATAAGCTTATTTTAGGTATCCTCTTATCATTGTTGACTAAACTAAATGGACTGTAACCCAAGATAAACCAAAATAAAATGCCCACTTTACGCTGAGTTGAGCAAAGTGGGCAAGACTTTATATTGGATAACTTCTTTTAGAAAATCATTTAGTTTCTAGTATTTCTCCATCAATTTTCTGTAAAAATAAGAATTAAATAGCTTATTCTGATAATGAGCAATTGCCTGTTCTTTAGATGCAACTCCCATAGGAACCTTGGTATGATAGTTTTTGGAATCGTGCTGGAAAGGAATTTTATTAGCCAAAATTTTAATATAAAACTGCATTTCTCCATCCATCATTTCACCTTCAATAACATGATGAATATCAGACAAAAAGCGCTTGTATTGCTTCTTGGTATACTTTGTTTTTAATAACTCGACCAAATAATCTACAGTAGGTTTATCCAAACCGCTCCAACCTTCAGATGCATAACCAAAGGCATAAGGTGCAAGGTATTGAATAGCAGTTTCGGATTTACCTTGTGCTTGGTAAGCTTGTGCATAAAACTTATCAATATGCAAACGTTGGTTTTTGTATTGCCTAGGATTGGTTATCTGTAAGTGATGGATATAGTTATCCTGAAAATGAATAGCCGCTGCATATTCTTTTTGCTCAAAACTCATATTACGTAAGTTCCTCCAGGCTATAGATTGTTGTTTTTCAATAACGAGTGAGGCAGCATCCGTATGCTTAAGGTAGGTTGCTTCTACTACTTGTCTGTAAAATGCAGCTGCTCGTTTATAATCTTGCTTTAATAAAGCATCTTTTGCCATATTATTCCACGAAATGGCTTGATATTCATCTGCTTTTTTGTTGCTAGATTTAGCTATATCTAGTTCACAGCTTCCTACTTCCTCCTGATGTTCTAGCTGTTCAGTATGGGAAGAAGATGAGAGCTTCTCAGGTGAATTTTCTAAAATAGTAGTATTAGGAAAACCAAGTGTGGCATCCTGAGCAAAAGAATAAACAGAAAGGAATAAACAGAATGTGCTGAGCAATGATAATTGGATTGACATATTGCGGATATATTTTACGAATATAGGCTTCTTCTTGAAAATCAAAGTATTCAACTACAGTCCATGAAAGTTTGGCTTCGCTCTACATTTAGAGATTAACAAGGAATCCATAACATCATAAACAAATAATTCAAAAGAAGCATAAAAGACTATTTATCAGTTGAGTATTCAATGTAAATTTTGGTTATACAAAAAGAAAAATCTTGTATTCCAATTCTTCACAAGAATCTCTGATAAATAAGTGGTTAATATGAATGTGTAAAATATATGGCTTATAAATAAAAGGTATTTATTAGTGTAGTTTAAGAATAGCAGATCAAAAATCCCATTAACTCAATGATTATCAAAATACTACACTCACCAAAGTAGGCAAAAAAATATCAAAATTGATAGTTTATAATAGTAGTTATGATAAATTTAGACAAGCGCTGAACCTACTTACTATTCTAATAACTCTAACGTATCATTCTATATTTTTGATGCAATTTTTTTTAAAAAATTCATCTGTTCAAACAGAGAACTCAAAACTTGCACAATCAATTTATTTCCTCAACACATTTTAGACCAAATATGACCCCAAGTCCAAAAATATAAAATATTTCTTTGCACCTTATTCAAAATCTTTGAACAGAACTCTAGAATTTTATGAGGAAAGCGTTATTTTGCGCAGCATATTGCAGGTATTAAGAATTCGTCTGAAATTAAGATATTTACCAATATGAGTACCGTTCTTTATTTAGACAAAATATTCTCTTTTAATCAAGGATCAAAACAGGTTGTTGTAGATACTTTTATAAAGATTTTACTAGGATACGACTCAAGGAGAGATTACACAACATAGGTATCGTATCCACATCCCTAATATCCTGTATAAGAATATGTTTAAACTTATGCTAAGTTGTAATATGAAAGCTTTTTTAGCCTCGCTGAGCACTTTGGAGTTCTGTCATATTTCACCTATTTTAACAAATACACTAATTCTAAACATGTTCTAAGTTTCTCAACTCTGATTCTATTAACTACTTAATTATTTAAGCTATAATTCGTGAAAATTTTGTGCGATAGAAAAACTAGAACGACCACAATAATAGAATCACGAATTATTAACAAGAACAATATCATGTTAAAAGACTACCCTAAGCATATTGCAATTGCAGGCAATATTGGTGCTGGAAAAACTTCTTTATGTGACCTATTGAGTAAACATTTCGGTTGGGAAGTAAACTACGAATCTACCGACGATAACCCATACCTAGAAGATTTTTATAATGATATGGATCGTTGGGCTTTTAATCTACAGATCTATTTTCTGAATAATCGTTATCGTCAAATTCTAGATATTCATAATGGAAACAAGACAGTTATCCAAGATCGTTCAATCTACGAAGATGCTCACATCTTCGCTCCCAACTTACATCAAATGGGATTGATGACATCACGAGATTTCAAGAATTACTTCGATTTGTTTCAGCTAATGTCTTCTCAAGTAAAAGCTCCAGATCTATTGATTTATCTACAAGCTAATGTACCTACTTTAGTAGATCATATCCAAAAACGTGGGCGCGATTATGAAACAAGTATGAGCCTAGATTACTTGCACAGATTAAATGACCGCTACGAAAAATGGATTGAGAATTATGATACAGGAAAATTATTGATTTTAGATGTAAACAAACTCAATTATATTGATCGGCTAGATGATCGCGAGGAAGTGATCAATAAAATTTCCAATGCTCTAGGATTTTAGGCCTTGCTTGTGAATCTTAATCAAATAATAGAGCTTAAATAAATCAAAAGCACGTAACTTAGGATTTTTACCCAATAAGTTATGCCGAATCCGTTTGCTTAGAAGCGTGTATATCATTTGTACAAACCATAACATTCTATACTGTTTCAACAGGCGAAAGGCTCTTAATAGCTTAATACGGTTACCCAAATCATATTTTTGCTCGAGTTGATAGAGGTTTTCAACCCCCTTGATTGTCTTGGCCAAGAATGCTTCTACTGGATCTAGACCAACATGTATTAATGGATTGTCCAAATGCTGAATTTTAACCTTCTGTTTTTTGAGTTCTAGACCAAACAAGGTATCCTCATGCCCATATTGTTTGAGTTCTTCCTCAAATTGTATCTGCAAAAAGATAGCTTTAGGAATCAAGAAGTTATTACTCATGAACGAATCATAAGGATTTTCTTGCCTTACACCAGCAGATTGTACCTCTCTGTGACGTCCGTAATACCAATGAAAATAATCTGTAGTATTCTTTGGAGGTTCAGCCTGATAAACTCGTCCACCATACAATAAGACCTTGGGATCTAAATTTTGGAGATAATTCTGAAGATACTGCTCATCAACAGGCATAGAATCACAATCCATAAAAAGTAGATAATCAAATGTAGCCAAACTAGCTAGATAGTTACGAATTTTGGAGCGTCCCATATTCTCCGAAGCTGTGATATACTGAACAGATTCTAGTTGTTTGATCCAAGCATTTTTTTCTAGAAAATATATATCAGAAGCATCATCTACCACAACAAACTCAATCTCAACAGTAGTCTCATTTGCCTGTTTGTACAATGCCTTGAGTAGATGGCTAATTTCATAATTATAAACAGGAATCAGTATAGACAACATAAATAAATTAGGTATTGATACAAGTCCTTGAAAATCCATTGAATCCTACTATCTCCCCAAGCTCTAAGGGGAACAGTGCCTCAGCACACTATGTTTTTTTATTCTGTTTTTTCTTCAATATTGGTATCTTTAGTCTCCTTTTCTATTTCTTCAAATTCAGCTGCCGCAAGATCTACATCTAAAATGACAGGATTTCGATTGTTAATAGGATCTTGCAAAAGAATCTTCATCAGATATGCATAAACCTCTGGTAGGTATTTTTGCAATTTCTCAGGATAAGTAAAAAATTGTTCTACACACATTTCAAACAGTTCAAAATCTCCTAAAGCAGTGTATTTAAAAACATATCCCATAGGAAAACCTCGCATTTGATGCAACTTTACTAAGGTTTGCTTCATGCCTTCAGGACTAGGAATATCACTATCTTTGATCTTTAACTCTTCTTTTAGTGTTTTTGCAAATCCATACAATGCAATATTATAGTATTGATTGGGCTGCTTCAGCCCTTCTACAAACATATCAATAGACAATAACAAACAATTGAACGGATCATCAATATCTAATTCGACTGCATGATGTTGCAAACTTAGGTTTGGACTAATAAATGTCTGAGGAAACAACACAATAGTTCCTAATTTCTTGAATAGTTCCTTTGGTCTAGGCATTCCTAGCGTTACTTGAATAGCAGTCGCTCCAATCAGTAACTGAATATCTCCAGGCACTTTTTTGGTTCCACGCATATTAAAGCTTTTTTGCATCCTAAAAATCCCCAAACGACTCTCAAAGTCTGCTTTTAATTGGTCATTCAGCTGAGCATAATAAGGGAAATGTTTTTCGAGGATATCTTGTTCAAACTTATCCAGACGCTTAGGATTTTTATTATACCACCATTCATTGATACCTTCTCTAATAATAAAAATACCAGTGCCTAATGCTAAAGGAACGACTCCAACCCATTTGTAAGCATCGGGTAAAATATCCGCTCCTGCTAATCCAAATAAAGTGATAGAAATAATAAAACAAGGGATGACAATTAATATTGGTAACATGGTTTTAAGTGTTTTATGGAGCTACTATGCTTGATTATCTAGTTAACAATAGTTCGTAAGTTTTTAGTTTTCGTGAGAACCACGCAGTGCTCAACACAGTTAACTACGCAGTGTTTAGCAGCGTTAAAATTAAAAAATCTACAAACTATTAGTTAATATACTACAAGTAAAATAAAAGAACCTAAAAAAAGTTACAATATCTTATTATGATAGTTCGTAGATTTTTTTTAGCCAAAAACTGAAAAATACTTTTTTGCTTCGCTGAGCCTTTCAGGCTTAGCTTCACTGAGTCTTAACCTAAGTAAGTAGGTGGACATAATTAATTTATATTTAATCCTGAAGGGCTCTACGAAGTAAACCCCGAAGGGCTCAGTGAAACTAACCCCGAAGGGCTCTACGAAGTAAATTTCTTTTTAGAGTTTGGATAAATCACGTAAAAACATGTCCTGTCAAACGTAACAAGCAAG
>JAKVCT010000166.1:8010-10806 GCA_022448995.1 Saprospiraceae bacterium | reverse complement strand
GTGATAGCGGTGCTATCCCTACGTTTTTCGCCTCGTTCAGCATCAAAAATTCTTGTGAATTATTATAAAATTAATTATGTCCACCTACTTACGATAAGAATTATTGAATTTTGTATTATATAATAGTTTGTAGGTTTTTTTATAAAATATTGATTATTAAGTGGTAATAATTAAGAAGCGCTCGGCGTAGCTAAAAAAATAACGAACTATCAATTAGAAGGAATAGAAGAAAAAGAATAATGTCGTGAGAGAGTTAGCTTATCTAAATCAGTTTTTTTTAAAATATAAATGGCGCTTTTTATTAGGGGTCATTTTTGTTGTTGTCTCTAATTATTTTAGAGTATTACAGCCCCGTGTCATACGTTATGCCTTAGACCTAGTCATTGAAAATGTGCATTTATATCGTTTGTATGGAGGGTTTGGAGCTCAAGATACCTTGGTTGTTAATATTGGAAAAATCCTACTGTTTTTTGGAGGCTTAACTCTACTATTAGCGCTACTAATGGGCTTTTTTATGTATTTTATGAGGCAGACATTGATTGTAATGTCTCGTTTGATAGAGTTTGACTTGCGCAATGAGATTTTCAAACATTATGAGAAACTAACCCTATCTTTCTACAAGAAAAATAATACAGGGGATCTAATGGCAAGGATTACAGAAGATGTATCCAAGGTCAGAATGTATCTAGGACCTGCTGTAATGTATGCTGTCAACTTGACTATTCTATGTGTGTTGGTGATTTACTCTATGATTCAGGTGAGCCCAACATTGACAATGTATGCACTAATTCCTTTACCGATCCTATCCTTCTCCATTTACTATGTGACCAGCATCATCAACAAACGGAGTGAAGAGATTCAGGCACAGTTATCTACGATCAACAGTACTGCCCAAGAAGTTTACTCAGGTATTCGTGTAGTGAAGTCTTATGTACAAGAAAAACCCATGGGTACTTATTTTGGAGAGGAAGCTGAAACTTACAAGCAGAAATCATTAAAACTAGCTAAAGTAGAAGCTTTTTTTCGTCCTCTAATGCTTATTCTAATAGGAGCAAGCACGATTATTACAATTTATGTAGGAGGAATTTTAGTCATGAGTGGTCAAATCTCGGCAGGGAATATTGCAGAATTTGTGATTTATATCAATATGCTAGCTTGGCCAGTAACTTCTATTGGTTGGGTTGCATCTATTATCCAGCGTGCTGCTGCTTCTCAGAAAAGGATCAATGAGTTTATGAAAACACAACCTGATCTGGAAGTAGACAATCAAGTCAAACCAAGTCCGATTAGTGGAGAGATTACCTTTGATAAGGTTAGCTTTACATATCCTGACACAGGAATTGAAGCTCTAAAGGATATTAACTTTAGTCTAAAAAAAGGAGAAAAACTAGCAATCACAGGCCGAACAGGCTCTGGAAAAACAAGTTTAGCAGATTTATTAGTTCGAATGTACGATGTTACTGAAGGTAAAATTTGGGTAGATGGCAAGGATATTCGTGAACATAACCTCCCTCATCTAAGAGAGAAAATGGGCTATGTACCACAAGATGTTTTTTTATTTTCGGATACGATTGAGAATAATGTTCGTTTTGCTGTGGAAGGTGCTGATTTAGATACTGTCAAACAGTATACTGAATATTCTGCAATCAAGGATGATATTATGGATTTACCCGAACAGTTTGATACTTTGGTTGGAGAGCGAGGTGTAACTTTATCTGGGGGGCAGAAACAACGTATTTCTATCGCAAGAGCTTTGATTAAAGAACCAGAGGTATTAATCTTAGACGATTGTTTATCTGCTGTAGATACCAAAACTGAGGCTAAAATTACCCATTACCTGAAAACCTACTGTGCCGATAAAACGACTATTATTATTACTCATCGTTTATACGCTTCTATGGAGTTTGATCGGATTATAGTCTTAGAAGATGGGCGAATTAGTGAGCAGGGTACACACGAGGAATTAATGCAGATGGGGGGATATTATCATGATTTGTATGAAAAACAGCGTGTAGAAGAAGTGGAACAATAAGAATCGTCTCCCTATTTAGGATAGTTCATTGACTCTATTATTTGATAATGAGGCTGCCTAAAAAGGTAAAATTGATTTTTTAAATCAAAATTTGGTTTCGTTTTTTGAAATTTACCCTGTTTAGACAACCTCTTGCCAAGTTAATCCTAACTATCGTAGGATTAACTTTTGTGTATAAACCTGATCTGCTTGGTGCAGTTCTACTAGATACAAGCCAGCAGACATCTCACTCATGTCTAAGGTTAGATTTTGATCCCAAAGATTAGGTGTTTGGTAAACGATCTGACCCAAGGTATTTCTAATGATTAAATCACTTTCTACTGCTACAGCACTTGTGAAGGTAAAATTAACCTTACCATTACTAGGATTAGGGAAGATACTAAAAACCTTTTGGGCATCTTCACTAGTTAGGACAGAAGATAAATGATCAATCTCTACTGTCTCATCATAATAACATCCTCTGCTATCTTCTATACGAACTACATAGATCCCATTATCAACACGATCTAATATCGAAGAAGTTTCCCCAGTATTCCATGAATAGGTATAAGGAGCTACACCACCACTTGCTATAATTTCTGCACTACCATCATTATTACTAGCAGAAGTAGGAGGAACAATAGTAGTAGTAATAGAGATACCTCCAGAATGATCACTATATTGATTAAAGAAGGAACGACCATCTAATAGGCAAAACTGAACACAACCATTATGGTCAAAAGCTCCCATATTGATGGCTTCTACATCTTGTGCACCCAAGGCAT
>JAKVCT010000166.1:0-8000 GCA_022448995.1 Saprospiraceae bacterium | reverse complement strand
TCCATTGTATCTTTGGTAACTACTGAATTTAGATAAAAAACTTGCTCATCCTCTGTACAATACATCATGCGCAAGGGGGCGGTAGGTACCCAGTCATATAGGTCATTATCTGCCAAAGCAATACGCATAGGATTGTTAGGATTGTTTAAGAAATCTGTAAATTGAGCAGAATCAAGCATCAAGTTGGGAGTATCAGGTACAGTGTTATTAATTGTTCCCAAGCCGGTTACACCATCAAATAAGGTTGGAATTAAGCTGTCATAAGGTGGCACAAATACCTCGGATAAGTCTGTATATAAATTTCCGTACGCCTCTTGTAATCCCAAAACGACATAGGGCAAATAGCCAGGAGTTGCATAGGCTACTGAATCGGTCAGTGTTTGGGCTTGTACTCCAGATACATCATAAGGTCCTGACATCGGTGCACAGGCTGTAGTTGTAAACTCATTACTATAGTTTTCTTGGATCTCCTTGAACGTTGCCATTGCAGCATGTCCCCCTTGAGAATAGCCAAAAAGAAAGAGTTGATCATTGGTGTCAAACCCTAGATCAGCTCTCAATAAGCGCGTGGCTCTTAGCAAGTCAATCGTAGCGGTAGCTTCAGAAGCGGCATGGATATAAGGGTGAAAACCAGGACCATCCCCCAAACCCAAGTAATCAGGTGCGGCTAAGATATAACCATCTACTGCAGAAAAAATAATCCCAATATTTGCTTCTGTAGTTAGGTAAGAAGGTACATTGGTACGTCTAGAGGTAGTCCCGTGACAGTAGGCAGCCATTGGAAAAGGACAATTGGTACCAGCAGGAATCGTAACTAATCCACTAGCTGTAGTAGTATCAGTTCCTTGTGCATTAGCTGTTATGTAGATTACTTTGTAGGCATCTACATTGTAGTTGGGTTTTAAAAAACCAGCAGGAATTCCAAAATCTACTAACAAACTGTCTATATAAGACGTATTATAACTATCTAATAGGGTATAAGAAACAACATCTCCTCTGTTTTGTGCTTTTGATATGAGAGAAAAGAACAGGCTGTTCAGAAACAGCAAAAAAACGGTGCTTGTAAATTTGTACATTGACGATTATTTTTAAATTGTGATATGCTTTAGTTTAAGCTTTTTACTGAAAAAGTGTGAATATATAATGCAATTTTTAATACAAAAACTATAATTACAGTTTATCAAGGGTGAGTTACACTGAGTACTTCGTGGTTTATAAAAAAAGTCACGGGTTATTGCCAAATTGTAAGGTGTGTTAACTACTTCATAGAGTGGATTAAACAAAAATACAAAAAACTAATTGAAAATGGTATGTCAGATAATATAGATATAATGCAAGAAATACTTATAAACGATATTTTGCATAACTTGAAACGAAAAACGTATTTAGTGAGTGATCTCAAAGATTTGAGAGTAATCCCTGAGTCTATAGAGTACCTAAGTGAATTAGAAGAACTATACATTCGCAACTGTTACAATGTGAGAGCTTTGCCTAAGGGAATTGGTTACTTGCAAGGATTAAAAGTCTTGGAACTTAACCGATTGCGCTTGCGTGCTTTACCAAGTTCTTTTGGAGCCTTGCACAATTTGGAGCAACTGACTGTGAATGGATATGCCCTGCCCAATACAATGAACTGGAAAGCTTTGGCTGATTTAAAACAGCTATCTTACCTCAATTTAGATGTTTCACTAGAGCGAATCAAAAAATTACCAGAAGCTATTAAATCCTTACAGAATCTAAAGCATCTTTCTATTTGTAATAATAAACTGGAAGATTTACCCATGTGGTTAGCTGATCTGCCAAAATTAGAAATTTTAGATTGTGGAGGTAATTATTTTATGGATATACCAAAAGTAATTAGCAAAATCAAAAGCTTGAAGCACTTGTCTATTAGTGCGCGTTTAGCAAATCAGACTCCTGCTGGATTAGCAGACCTAGATCCTACTGTGAAATTGAGTATAACACACAAAAGTATACAGATGTATACCAAACCTCGGGCAATAGAACAATTTTGGAAGCGTAACAAACAAATGAACTTTTCTAGAAAAGAAAAACTATTTATTCTAGAACTGATTCGTCAAAAAAGCATTGATTCGTCAATTTCTAATACAAATTTGTATGCAGTATTGAACTGTGGTGTGCGCGATCTACTCACACAAGCATTGAGCTTGTTAGAGCAGCGGATTCAAGCAAAAGAAATAGGGAAGGAGCAGCCTTTTCAGAAAGGGCAAGCCATCTTATTCAATGGTAAACTAAACACAAGTACCAATCGCTTAAAAAATCGACTGAAGGAGCTAGGTTTTCAAACTGTGAGTAAACTCAACTCAAAGGTCAAACATGTAATTTTGGGGAAAGCACCTAAAATCAATACCTATGAAGACATAGCAGACTGTCAACTATGGACAGAGACACTCTTAATGGAACAAATTAACCAATTAGAAAAACCTTATTTATTGACACAGGAAGGAGAAGAGCAAATTAACTCTGTGGAGAATATCCGAGCATTATTGATGAGTCAAAATGAGGATAATGTTTTACTTGGAATAGAATTATTGGAAAATGGAGGTTGTCCAAAAGAGTTATTTACTACTGTATTTCTAGTCTATAAGTGTAAATCAACAGCAGTTACTCGAAAAGCGATTCTACGCCTGATGGGACAGTATGCTTCTTCGGACTATATAGATGCACTCAAAAAGAGAAGTGATATCACTAATGCAAATGTCTACGAAGAAACACATTGCAAAAATCTAGAGTATTATCAACAAAAAGCAGATTTAGATTTAAAAGAACTTTGTTTTTATTTGTGGAATCACTACAAATTGGGGGTTTTATTTAGCTTGAAATATTTGACGAGTGCAGATAAACTAAGTTATTTAGAAAACATGATGCTTGATCAAGAATTAAATTTAAAATTCAGACAATTGACAGAATTACCTCAAGAACTCAGTCAATTAGATCATTTACTTACATTGAATATTGCTGCTAACCCAATTACTAAAGTGCCTGAAGTTTTATTTAGGTTACCTAATCTAGAAACATTAGAGTTAGCTTTCAATCCGTTTTGTGATGGAGAAATTCTAAAAAAAATAGTAGAAATCCCTACCTTAAAAAGGTTGTATATAGATAGCATAACGATGAATATCAAAAAAGAAGAATTGCCATCCAAAGCATTTCAAAAACAAAATAATTGTAAAATTATTGAACAGACCACTCAAAATGAACTACCTCATAACAGGGATAGAAAGAGACGTTTTGCACCCAAATAATTCTTAGATCTTCCAAATACTAAAGTAATCTCCAAAGAGTCACCAAAGCCACAAAAAAGCTTTATTTTTGCCAAGATATTTGTGAATCTTTTTTGCCAATTCCACAATTATGATAGAACGAACCAAGCAATATATACAAGAACGAGTTTTACCCATACTACAAGAACACCGAAAATCAATAGGTATAGGAGTAGGAGGATTTATTTTTCTATTCTTTTTAGGAGCTTATCTAGGATTCTATCGAATGCCATTTTCTACTATTAGCCCTTTTGAGGCTGTTCCCTCTAATACAGTATTAGTCTTTGAAACCAAGGAGATTGAGAAGACAGCGGTCAAGCTTCAAGAAACTGTCTATTTTAAGGATTTATCTAGTGTTGTCTTTATGGAAAAATGGGAAAAAGATGCACATTTGATAGATAGTTTATGTTTGGCTACAACTTCGTACTCTAGTTTTGCTCGTCAATCGCATATTGTTAGCGCTCTACAGAAAAGTAAGGCTGATGATATCGAGTGGTTATTTGTATTAAAAAATAGGAACAAGCACTTTGATATTAATCGCTTTATAGATGAAACAGGGCTTTTAATTGAAGAGAAAAGTTCATTTCAAGGAGCAGAGTTATATCGACTAAAAAATGATAAGTTTAGCTTTGCTATTTCTTATTATAAAGGACTTGTCTTGTTTAGTACAGCTTCTGTAATTGTAGAATATGGAGTTGTCCAGTTGAATAATATCAATTCTGCTGTTATTTATCAAAAACACTTTCGCACAGTACAGAAAACCAATGGTAGCGGGGATTTGAGTATTTATATCAATTACTCAAACTTACCTTCATTGGGGATGACTTTTATTAATCCTGCCAAAAATAGTTTGTTGAGTTCCAATATTTTTGACCATTGGTCGGGTTTAGATGCAAAGTTCCAAGAAGATAACTTTGTGATGAGTGGACACACCTATATCAATAAAAAGAGTCTTTTTTGGTCTACTTTACTCAAACAAAAACCTGCAGCAGAGGTAAAAATCCAAAAGGTAGTTCCTTATAATGTTGCTTTTATGTTCCATGTGGGGGTAGAGGATTATCAACAATTCTACGAAAGTTATCAAAAAGAAAAATACGAAGATTTTGAACGTTATGTTTTACCTTGGATGGGTAATGAAGTAGGCTACATGGTTTTGGATCCCAACAGTAAGGATTCTCTCAATTTTACTTCAGATAAGTTATTAGCTATTCGGACCAAGGATAGAGATCAGGCAGAACAGGCTTTACTGAACTATGGTAAACGGTTTGGAATCTTGCAAGAAAAAGAATACTTGGGTGGGTATACCATTCGTAAGCTTGCAGGTAACGATTGGGCTTTACCTATTTTAGGAGAAGCCTTTAACGATATTCAAACACCCTATTATGTTGTAGTAGAGGATTTTGTGATTTTTGCAAATGCCAGCAATACGATTGAGAATTGGCTGGTTTCTTACAGCAAAAACGATATTATTGCTAATAATGAATCTTTTCAAAAACATGTCAAGCAACTCAAGAATAAATCTAATGCCTATGTCTTGTTAAATACTCCTGAGGCCTTTCGATTAATCCTCTCCTACATACATCCTACCTTTTGGAGTAGTGTTAAAAAGCGTCTAGAATCAGTGCAACGAATTTCTCCTATTGGCATTCAATTTTCGAGTCTCAAAGATCATTTTCTAATGACATTTTTAGCTTCTTGGTCCTCCAAACAAATTGTGCGCAAGGAGCGGCAAACGAGCATTGCTTGGACTTGTGATCTACAGCACGAGGCTAGAATAGCTCCGCAAATTGTACGTAACCATAAGACTGATGCTAATGAAATTATTGTACAAGATGTTGAACATATTTTATATCTGATCGATCAGAGCGGAACGATAATTTGGGATAAGGCCTTGGATGAGCCTATTTTATCTAAGATCTATCAAATTGATTTTTATAATAATGGTAAATTACAATATGTTTTTAATACGCCTAGCCATATCTACATGATCGATCGAAAGAAAAACGTCTTTCGTAAGATTGAGTTAGCTACGCCTGCTTCAGCTGCTATGTTGGTTATTGATTATGGAATGGGCATTCGACTATTTGTACCTTGTGCAAATGGAGATATTTATGGATTTACCAAGGAAGGAAAACCCTTGGCTGGATGGAGTCCTCAGAATAAGACTGAGGCGATTAATCTACCTATACAGTTTTTTCAACATAAAGATAAGGACTACTTGCTAGCAGCAAACACTTCTGGAAAAGTCTATTTATTTCGTAGAGATGGGAAATTTCATACGTCACCTATAAATATTGGTGGAAAGATTTCCTCGATAGGAGTGGATGCTAAATTAGGTAGAATTGCGGCAGGAGGAACAAACGGAAAGATTTATATCTCGAATCTCAAAGGCAAGCGTTTTGGAATTGGAGCATTGAAAGGGATGAAGAAAAATGGGAAATTTGCCTATGCAGATGTTATTGGTGATGAACGTAAGGATTATATTCGGTTGAGTAATAATCGTCTTTCTTTGACTTATTATAATGATCAACAAAAAATTGTCACTCTTCCAGATCATTCTTTTGATCAACCTCAAGATGAAGTTTTCACCATAAAACTAAAGGGAGAAGCGAAGTCTAATATTGCTACTGTCTCTAAGCGAATGCAACAGATCTTTCTCATGGGAGGGAATGGTAAGATGAAGAAGGGGTTCCCTTTTGTAGGTACTTCGAGATATACTGTTGTAGATTTGTTCAAACAGGGGAAAAATTGCTTGATTGTTGCCAATCGCCATATGATTTTTGCCTACAAAATGTAGAAAATGTGTGGTGTGATGATTTGGGATTGGATATGAAGTTGTTTAGGGAGGTTCAGTATTAAGCATATTTCTTCTCTCACCTTTTGCCATTGCTGCAAGAGCTTGTGCCAAGAGGCACAAAAGTAGAGCAAAAAAAAGGTGACCAAAAAGTCTAGGACTGAATTATTTTATAATTGGTCACTTGTTAAGTAGGTGGACGTAATTAATTTTATAATAATTCACAAGATTTAACTTCGTAGAGCCCTTCGGGGTTTAGCTTTGCTGAGCACTTCGTGGTTTACTTCATAGAGCCCTTCGGGGTTAGTTTCACTGAGCTCTTCGAGGTTACCCCGCTTTTTGCACTTTGTAGTCAAAAGCGGGGTGATTTCTTTTTAAAATATTATTGTAACTATTTGATTATCAAATAGTTTACTTAATACTGAACCTCCCTATGTAGTTTCATTTTTCGAAATTTATCTTTCTAAACAGTCTCAGTGATTTGCTGACCCCATTTAATCTGTTTTCATACTTTTATCTTCAATACAATTATTAGCAGTTGTCTGAAAATCCTTAACATGTTTGGGGCTTCCCAAATCTGTAGGGTTATATTTTTCTTCTAATTTTTTGACCAAACAGTCACAAATTTGATTCGCATCATTAGTAGTATACATAGCAGAGTAGCCCGATTCGCAAGCTTTTGAATATGCTTCTTTGAAGTTGTCAGACCAAGCCCCTTTTTTACCATATCCACCACCACAAGCACTTAAACTTATAGTAGCCACTAAACATATACTCCAGATTTTTAGATTCTTTTTCATTTATATATATAATTTTGTATTATTTACTTAATGCATTTTTTCATTTCCTCCGCCAATAATTTTTGTGCTTTATTTAGCTCATTTGGCGCATAATTTTTTTCAAGTTGATTCATTACACAAGCACAGATTTTGGGAGCATTCAAGCCATTATCAATCATCTGTACAGAATGCTCACAACGTTTTTGATAATCCTCTTTGAACTTAGCAGACCAAGCGCCCTTATCACCTTGCGAATGGCAAGAGAAGAGCATAAAAATAGCAAATATTATTAGGATCTGAATTTTCATAAATAAGAGGATTTTTAACTGTAGAAAGACTATTTTAAAAACGCTCTCAAACCTTCTGCACAAGATGAGGTAATTGTTGTAATCTCATTTGCATATTTAGAAGGATCTCGCTCTGTTGGCAACATCAATTTTTCCATTTTCTCTAAGGAACAGTCACACAATTTACGTGCACCTTGTTCTTGATAAATCTGTACAAACTGCTTGATACACTTCTGTTGATATTGCTTTTTTGCCTCTTCAGACCATTTGCCTTTTTCGCTTTTGTCTCCTTCTTGACCACAAGCTACTAAGATTCCCAATAGAATAAAAGTAGCTAGAATTACTTTTGTTAATTGCATAAATTTCTAGGATTCATATCAGATCAACTTGATTTGATGCGCAAAGTTAAGGCATTCTATAAATTGAAACAAAAATAGTGATTAAAGTTCTAAAAGTTTCTTGAGGAAGGGGAGTTGGGAAGTCTATTTAATTGTATTCTGCTCTATTAAGTAAGTAGGTGGACATAATTAATTTATATTTAACCCCGAAGGACTCTACGAAGTAAACCACGAAGTGCTCAGCAAAGCTAAACCCCGAAGGGCTCAGTGAAACTAATTTCTTTTTAGAGTTTGGATAAATCACGTAAAAAAGTGTGCTGTCAAACGTAATAATCAAGACTCAGTTTCGATAAAAACTTAGAAAAATCTACCCAACTGGATCAATCGGACTATATGGGTTGTCAGCAACAAAGAAGGACGAACATTGACGATCCGTAGGAGCTGCTTCGTCTGTCCGAACATTGTAAAGACTTAAAGTTGAACGACTTATATTCTGTAAGCCTGTTTGTCAAGTACAA
>JAKVCT010000165.1 GCA_022448995.1 Saprospiraceae bacterium | reverse complement strand
ACCAACTGATTAGATCAGTAGTAGACAAATTCTCACCATACACTAAATATTCTATCGCAAAAACACCTTTAGTATAGCTACTTTGTCCCTTGACACTATTCGCGTCAATTGTATTGGTTCCTGTTATGATATCTTCTATGGGTGATATACTAATAGGGTTTTTACCTAATGCTAAATGCAGATAACGATCTTTGGCTACACTAAACATATAGTTTTTGGCCAAGCTCCAAGCTTCTGAAGTTAATAGCCATTGATCCCGAGCAGCTTCTAAGTTACTAAGGCTTGGATCATTGACAAAGCTATTCAAACGCTGCTCCAAACTACTAGCTTCTTGTTCAAAGGATGCTAATGCCGGGAGAATTACTGACTCTCCTATATTGCTTAACATAGCACTTTTATCAAATTTATCCTGCTTTTTACAAGCCAACACTGATACCGATAATAGTAGTATACACAAATATTTATTCATATAGATTATAGTATAAAATAATGATTTTAGAGCGATTCTAAAAATAAGATTAATCGTTGACGTTCCTCCTCTGTATACTCCAAGAATTGCTGTTTAGAATTCTCAGCTTCACCTCCATGCCATAAGATAGCCTCTGTTAGGTTTCGTGCTCTACCATCATGCAGAAACTCTGTATGGCCATTTACGGTTTCTATTAAACCGATTCCCCATAATGGTGGTGTACGCCATTCTCTTCCTGTTGCTAAATAATCGGGTCGATTATCAGACAAACCTTCTCCCATATCATGCAACAAAAGATCTGTATATGGATAAATAGTTTGATTGGACAAACCACTTATTTTGGGATGTGTTCCTGTAACAAACTTCTGTATATGACAAGACTGACAATTAGCCTTCAAAAAAAGTGCTTTCCCTCTCAAGACTTCTCTGTCATCCCAGTTTCTCCGACCAGGAACAGCTAGAGTACTTACATAAAGCTCTACTCGATCCAAGGCATAATCGTCTAATTCATAACCATTATCATTATTTCCATTAGGTGCATTATTACAGTCAGCTTGAGGCGAGGTACAAGGCTGTTCAGGAAACAATGAAGAGGTAATTCCCATGTCTCCTCTAAAAGCACTTGCTGATTGTTGTCTTACGTTAGGTTGGTTAGCTTTCCAGCCAAATCGACCTATGGCTTGAGTTCCTGATACAACATCATACACATAGTTTGCACGGCCTGAAATACCGTCACCATCTGCATCCTCTTCATCTACATTAGCTAGAATATCTACATCTTTGATAGCATCCAATAGGCCTAGACCACATATATGATTAGCAACTCTAGGCGAATACATAGCATCAGTATTCATTACTCCATATCCCAAGTTTACAATTTCATAACTTGGTTTGCGTAGAGTATAGGGTGTACCATCCGCAAATGTACCTGAAATTTCCTCATAAGTAATTTTTACATTTCCTTCTCCTTCTACACCAGGAACACCTACTGGATTGAGTTGTCCACCATAGGTAGGTTCGTCCAAAGTTCCCCCATAGGTATTTTGTCCATTGACACTTAAGCGCATCAAAAAGCCATGTCCTAGTTCTGTCTCAGATTTAGGCGTTCGACCTCGACCATCCTTGAAATGACAACTAGAGCATGCAGGTTCGTTAAACAAAGGTCCTAAACCATCTCTAGCTGTAGTAGATGCTGGTGACCCTACCCAACTCTGATTAAAAAAAGAGTTTCCTGTAGCAAACTGCAGTTCCTCCGTATTATCTAAGGCAGGAATCGGAAAGCTGAATGCATTTCTAGAAGTATTGAATACTGTTGCCTCTCCTCCTGAATACTCCTCTCCATCTTGCAAAAGTCTGTCTTTTGTACAGGCATTCATTCCTAATCCCACAACAAAGGCAGTATATGCAATAGCCTTAAAATTAATTTTAGTAATCATCCACTAATATTTTATTGCGACAATAATACAATAGCTCGTAAAAATGTTCAAAAATCAGACATCAATACTACACATAAATTACAGATTATCAAAACTCTACGAACTATATAAAATGATGAAGTCTCTTCTAATATTTGAGGGCATAGGGGATTAATCTATTATCTTTTCTCGATTAAGTTAGTAATTCATTAATTTTTTATTTTCACTGAGTCCTTTGAGATTGGTTACTCTAAAAACCTACAAACTGTTATGAAAAAGCTCAAAAGCCTTTTTAGTTACTTGTTCAAGTGATTTCGTTTACTAATCGGGTTTAGTATAAAAAGATTCTGTTTAATTAGTAAACTACAGTTTATAAAGGATTTTTGTATTTTTTTACAAAAAAAGAGCTGTCAAACAAATTAAAGTCATTTGAAAGAACTTTTCAATAAAAAGAGCAACATTAACCAAATTATTTTATCTAAGCATCAAATATTTAATGGTCTACACATATTCTATACCTTATATATAAATAACAGTTCATTGATTTTTTAATTTTTAGGCAAAAATTAAAAAATACATTTCCTTACTAATTGATAATCAATATTTTATAAAGTTTCATTAATTTCCCCCATACTTTTGATTATCAATTAGTTACGAAAAGTTAACAAACTAAGGATATAAAGCCAACTAATCTTTTTCTATTCTAAAATAGAACATAAAAGCTCTTTTCTATAAATACCTTCATGAATCATTGAATATAACAATAAAAAAGCTCTCTTATCACAGAGAGCTTTTTATAAAAATTGCTTAATTACAAATCACATCTTATCTAGTAGGTAGAATAATTTAAGAGCGTTATTTATATTTATTCTTTGATAAGTTGTTTATTTTTAATGAAAATTATTCAGGTAGATCTGTACTAATAGTCAAGCCAAGTGCTGTAGCTCCTGCTGCAATCTGATCACCTTGAGCTTGTAGCGCCTGAATAGACTGTAGAATTGGTCCATTATCAGCTACACTTTCTTCAGTAACGTATTTGTCAAATGGAACAGGAATTGCCTCTGCATTTGTCAAAGCAGTTGCCATAGCTGCAGAAAGACTAGTTGCTGCAGTTTCATCAACTAGTTCAACTAGTTTGATGATCGAATGATCTGCATTTCCAACTACTGTACCGTTCACACTTGTATAAGTTCCTGATAATACATTATTAATACCTTGAGCATTGGTAATAATATCTCTATGTGTATTATCTGCGAAACAAGAATGCTCATCTTCTTGAGGATTATTAGCCGCATTAGCTTCTAAAGCAACAAACATGCGCTCTCCTGCTAACTCAGATTTACTCAAGATACCAGCACCCGTCAAAATTTTAGAAATTGCTTCATCTGTATCCAATGCTAAGAAGCTTGTGCGGTATGCTCCACCTTCTTCCCATTCAGCTTTCAAAGAAGCTAGATCTGCAATCAATAGATCAGCACATACCAATAAGTACTGTCCTCTACGTGTTGCCATAGGATCTGTACTATAATCAGTGAATGGACGATTACCACCTTGGCCTACATTTTGGTTAACATCCGCAAAATCTTGACCCCACAATAAAAATTCAATTGCGTGATAACCTATACTAATGTTCTTTTCACTTCCTTGCTCATTGGCACCACCTAAGACTTCTGCAGTAATATTAGGATATGTAATTATGTTGTGAATGATACCTGTAGCAGTCACTACACCATTTGCATCAGTCACGTAGTCAATATAATTCTCATCTAATGGCCAAGCATTCAAATTACCCTCTGGTCCATCTGCATCATCAATTGGTCCATCATAAAATCGGTAAACCTCGGTTTGCCCATAAGGCTCACGAGCTTCTTTCCATGCTGTTTTAGCTGCATCTAGAGTTGCCTGTGAAGGAGTATTCACTAAGTTTTCTAGAGCAGTTTTTAATTCTACTGCTTCGTTGTAACTATCTTCATAAGAAGCATAAACAATAGTTACATAATTAGAGACTACATCGTCTTTTAAAGTCTTGATCTTTTTTTTGCCGCAAGCAGAAAATAAGATTACCACAATAACCGGCAATAATAATAGAGATTTATTCATTGCTTATTTAGATTAAATAAAAATAATAACTTTACAGCTGCAAATATAGCCTTTTTTACATTTATTCAAACTAAATCTAAATAAAAATAGATTATTCTTTTAAAAAATTCAAAATCTATTCCCCAAAGGAACCCGCAAAGTAGCCCCTCAAGAAAAGCAAAAGATGTATGCAAGAACATTTGGCCATTTACTGAGTTCTCAGTTCATATATTTCTCGACTAATTACAAACTCTAGAAAACTCAGCAAGGCTAAAAAAATACAAACTATACCTATAATCAATAGAAAAGAAATACCTTTGATTTATTCTTCTTGCAATTAATACTGCTTAATTTTATATGAATATTCAAGAACAACATATAGCAACGATACAATTGATCAATAAGGATTTAGAACTCAACTTGTTATCTGATATTAACGATATGGATTTATTAGATTATATCGCAGACTGGATTTATGCTTTAGTTGATAATAACCCTGAACAGCTTTTTAGTTTACTTTACCGCTTGGATGTCGATGAACAAAAGGTACATGCCGCTATGCGATTAGATGCCAAAGAACCTACTAACATAGCCATAGCTAAACTCATTATAGAGCGCCAAAAACAAAAAATACAAAGCCGAATTCTATATTCTGATGAGAATGATAAGGGGGATGGTTCTTGGTGATCTATATTCTAGTGAGATCCGCATGATATTTGTGATTCAAAAGAATAATCATTACTACTAAGTTAGGTAGTTAGCTACAATTATTTTGTATTTCACCCCAAATAGCTATACAAAGTAAGTTCAATCAGCCTTTTGGCTTCGCTGAGCGCTTTTTAGTTTTTAAAAATTGATAATCAAAGTTTCACAAAACTTAATTCATTTCACAAACTATTAATTATCAGGTGATTCCAAAAAAACGAACTAATGTATAACACTCATTACACAAAATATATGAATCAAAAACTAATCCTCATTTGGGCATTTTCCCTAAGTGTTCTATCTGCATTTGCCCAAAAAACAATCACCTACAAAGAAGATTTTAAAGATAATAAGCGAGCTTGGTTAGAAGCAGATAACCATAAAAGGTCTGCAAAAATAACTGATGGATACTATAATTTGAATTATAAGCAAGAAACAGGTTCTTCGTATTTCTGGAAGGTTATCTATATTGATCAACAAAAGGATTTCTATATAGAAACAAAAGTTCGTCATATGGAGGGTGCTCTCAACAGAGGCTTTGGATTAGTCTGGGGAACTAAAAATGTAGACAACTCTTATTCTTTTCAGATCTCTGATAATGGTTACTTCAGAATCAAACAACAAAAAGGTGGAGTGATTAGTAAAATTAAAGATTGGACAGCTTCCGCAAAAGTATATCCTAATGGAGATGCCAATGTCCTAGCTATTCGATCCAAAGCCGGTAAGATAGATTTCATGATCAATGGTGCAGTAGTTCATACTAGATCAAAACTAGAATTTATGGGGGGCTATATCGGCTTTATCATTTCAGGTAAACAAAAAATCAAAGCTGATTATCTGCATATTTATCAAGACGATATTGAGATCAACTTAGCACCCAATGTAAATAAAAAATATGTTTCTCGTCAAAACTTGGGTATGTTGGTTAACAGTACAGAATCAGATATTATGCCTGTTATTTCTGCTGATGGGAATACCCTCTTTTTTACACGTAAAAAGGATCCTATGAATATTGGGAAAATAACTAAAGATGATATTTGGCTAACTCATAAACAAGGTAATACCTGGATGCAATCCCAAAACTTTGGGCGACCAATTAATAATGAAGGACACAATCAATTGATTTCTATCTCTCCTGATAATAATACCGTAGTTGTAGGCAATACTTATCATCCCGATGGATCGGTCAAAGGAAGTGGTGTATCAATGGCTCAAAAAATCAATGGTAAATGGGAAATTCCAAAAACTGTTTATATCAAAGATTATTATAATTTGAGTAAATACCACGCTTTTTGTCTTTCATCAGATGGGAATATCCTATTGATGGCCATTGAACGCAAAGATTCTAAAGGTGAACAGGATATTTATGTGAGTTTCAAAACGCCTGATGGTTTCACTGCTCCACAAACCTTAGGACCTACAATCAATACATTGTACCAAGAAAATGCACCTTTTTTGGCTGCAGATAATAAGACTTTGTATTATTCCTCTGCGGGTCAACCAGGTTATGGATCCAATGATATTTTTATTACCAAGCGTTTAGATGATACTTGGAAACGTTGGAGTAAGCCACAAAACTTAGGCCCTATCGTAAACTCTCCAGTCTGGGATAATTATTTCACCGTACCAGCTTCGGGCAAGGTTGCTTATGTCTCTTCTAGAGAAAATGCAGCTACAAAAGCCGACCTTTTTGAAATAACTCTACCAAAATCTATTCGTCCTGATCCTGTGGTTTTAATAAAGGGGCGCATATTACATGCAGACACCAAAGCAGATATTCCTGCTTCAGTTACTTATTATGACCTAAAAACAGGAGAAGATTTGGGAACGGCAAATGTAGATCTCAGTACTGGGAAATATCAGATTATTCTACCTTATGGGAAAAAATATGGGATCTATGCAGACAAAGATAATTTCTATGGAGTATCTACTGCTTTGGATTTGGTAGAGATGAAAGAATATGAGGAAAGAAATGTGGATTTGATCATGGAGCCCTTGGATATAGGTAATGAAATCTTGCTGAATAATATGGGCTATAAAACTGCTAAAGCAGAATTACAATTATTTTCAGATTATGAACTCAAACGTCTCGAGGAAACCTTGATTAATTCCTCTGAAATGAAGATTGAGATACAAGGTCATTTGAGTCAAGCTGAACCACTTAATCAGAACAATTTATCTGAATTGCGTGCTAAATCTACTCGCCAATATTTGATTAGAAATGGTATTAATACTGAACGTATTCTTGCTAAAGGTTATGGAAATACCAAACCTTTGAATGCAAACAAGACAAAAGAGGAACAAGCACTTAACAGACGTACTAGTTTCAAGATTCTACCCAAAAAGGAAATTGTCAATAATGATACTCCTAAGCCAGATCCGCCAAAAACAGATGATACGGATAAAAATACAGTAGCTTTTGATACTGAAAACATCAAAGTAGAGAAACTAGAGGTTGGGCAAAAATTCCGTTTGGAGAAGCTGTATTTTGCTGCTGATTCTAGCAATATTACTTCCAACACTAAAAAAGCTTTGGCAGAATTGATCAGTTTCTTGAAAACACATAAGCATATTTCTATCGAAATTGGTGGGCATACCAATGGTTTGCCTAAGCATGATTATTGTGATTGGTTGTCGGATGCACGTGCTATGGCTATTGGTAAATATTTAATTGCGCAAGGTGTTCAAGCTGAGCAAATTACTTACAAGGGCTATGGTAAACGCCAACCGATTGCAAGTAATGATACTATGGCTGGGCGAAAACTGAATCAGCGTGTGGAAGTGAAGATTACAAATATTGATGGGAAATAAATCTTGATTTTGGATCGGATTTTAGGAAACTGTTAGCTGAGTGAATTGCCTAACAGTTTTTTGTTGTGGTTTATTAGCATTGGGCTGACACCACAATGCTGACCATTTTGTCGTTCCTTCAGAACTCCTGTTGTATTAGTTGGTGCTTATGGTAGATAATGCTACTTTATTTTATCATCTAGAACATTAGACATCTCTTTTTTAGAATGATTTTTTAGCACAAAAAACAATATATTCTTAACTAGAATTATTAGTTAAATCCTCGGTAGACTTTTATTAGCATTGGGCTGACACCGCAATGCTGACCATTTTGTCGTTCCTTCAGAACTCCTGTTGTTCTATAAAAAAATGCCAAGCACCCACACAGCACTTGACATAATTATTCATTGTTCACTTTTAATTTTTCATTTTCTTAATTCTTAAGAACCATATTTCGCCTTATTCTGCTTACTCCGCAACGTTTTTAGATACTCCTCTAACTCTACCTCATCGTGAATATAAACCTGACGCGCCTTACTTCCCTCATTTGGTCCTACAATACCAGTATGTTCCAATTGATCCATGATACGACCTGCACGATTATACCCTAACTTTAAACGACGTTGCAACATGGAAGTAGACCCCTGTTGATTGATAACCACTAAACGAGCAGCATCTTCAAAATGTTGGTCTAACTCAGTGAGTACTTGTTTGAGTTGACTATCACTTTCATCATCTGATCCATAAGCAGGTAAGAAAAAAGGTTGAGGATACCCTCGTTGGTCACTGATATAATTGATAATACGCTCTACCTCTGGTGTATCTACGAATGCACACTGTAGGCGGATTGTCTCTCCACCTGTAGATAGAAGCATATCACCACGACCAATCAACTGTTCTGCACCACCAGTATCCAAAATAGTACGGGAATCAATTTTAGAAGTTACCTTGAATGCTAAACGTGCTGGGAAGTTTGCTTTGATTACCCCCGTGATGATATTCACAGATGGACGCTGCGTTGCAATAATCAAGTGAATACCTACTGCACGAGCCAGCTGAGCCAAACGACCAATAGGTAGCTCGACTTCTTTTCCAGCAGTCATAATCAAATCCGCAAACTCATCAATTACTAATACAATATAAGGTAAGAAATGGTGTCCTTTTTCAGGATTTAATCGACGTTTGACAAACTTCTGGTTGTATTCCTTTAGATTACGTACCCCTGCTTTCTTTAGGAGATTATAACGATCATCCATTTCGACTGTTAGAGAGTGTAAAGTCTGTACAACCTTGGAAGTATCTGTCACAATGGCCTCTTCTTCCTCTGGCAAATAACTTAAATAGTGATGTGAAATCTTGTTATATAGCGAAAGCTCTACTTTTTTCGGATCAATCAGTACCAGTTTAAGTTGAGAAGGATGCTTCTTATAAAGCAGACTCATGATAATTGTATTAACCCCTACCGATTTACCCTGTCCTGTTGCTCCAGCGACCAGCAAGTGAGGCATTTTTGCCAAATCTGCTACAAAAACTTCATCAGAAATGGATTTACCCAAAGCAATCGGTAAATCCATTTTGGCAGTCCTATACTTTGGTGAGCTCAAAACCTCCTTGAGTGATACAATTTGCTTATTGCGATTAGGCACTTCTATACCAATGGTTCCTCGTCCTGGAATTGGCGCAATGATCCGAATCCCCAAAGCTGCCAAGCTCAATGCAATATCATCTTCTAAGTTTTTGATCTTTGCAATACGTACACCTGGTGCAGGTACAATCTCATAAAGTGTTACTGTAGGCCCAATAGTTGCCTGTATTTTGACAATCTCAATCTTATAATTCAATAAAGTTTCAATAATCTGATCTTTATTAGCCTCTAATTCTGTACGATCTATGATTGGTTTTTTGTCATCATAACTTTCTAATAAATCCAGTACAGGGTTCTCAAAACGTGGTAAATCTAAGGTAGGATCATAAGGCTCAATGTGTTCAGTATTTTCTTGTGTGATCATCAAATTATGCTGCCCTCCATCCTTAGAAATTTCTATTTCAAGTTTTTCTTTGTCCTCTTTATTTTTCTTGGTTTTATCCTTAGCTGTCTTATCAATATTTAACTGTAATTGGTTTTTAGTCAGTTCCTTAACTCGCTGCTCTAATTCCTCGCGTGTAACTTGAGGTGCCTGTTTTTCATTATCTGCCTTCTCTGCAGTAGCTTCTTCCTCAGAGTCTTTTGGAGGAGTTGTATTGTCAATCACATTTTGGCGCTTGCCCCCCTGTGGACGAAGCGTTTTGATCGCTTTATCTGAGGAGTTTTCAGAAGTTGTAGTAACAGTACTTATATCCTCTGGATTTGCAGCTACTAAATCCGCCTTGGGCTTAGTCTCCTTCTCTGGTGTTGGGCGTAGAAATTTACCTAGATTCTGTACACTATTGATCAGATTTTTAGGTTGTATACTCTTCTTCAATTCTGCACTTGACCAATTTTCTAAATTTGGATTTTGGCTCCAAATTAAAATACCAAACAATAAGAATATCAATAAAATGATAATCCCAGCAGTTCCTACCAAGTTAGATAGCCAAAAAATAATAGCTTTCCCAAAAGCTCCCCCCCATTGAAATTCTGAGTTTTGAAAGATAAACTCTAATAGGATACTTGTCCATATTACAAAGACAGCACCACGTTTATAAGTGGGTATCAGTTCTTTGAGTGCTGTACCTGTAATCTTGCTCATTCCAGTTTGGAACAAAAGAAAGACAAACATGAAAGAGGAAACTCCAAAACCAAATTCAAAGGAATATCTTGAAATTACAGCTCCCAAGCGCCCCAACCAATTGTGCATGTCATGTGGTTGTAGTAAGATAGCTCCATATGCTTTATCTTGATCTAACTTCCAAGTAAACAGATAAGATGTATATGCAATAAATAAATATAATGTTAGGAATAAGAGTAATAAGCCTACCAATTTTGGAAAGCGTTCGTCTTTGATTCCTATACGTGCGGATAACGTTTTTTTCTTTTTAGATTTTGCCATTAAGACTTCCCATATTGTGAAGTTGCGCATGCTAATTTCGTACAACTTCGATATTAAGTGTGTTCAAGCACTGTAAATTAGAATTTGGAACCCTTGATTTGTTTCTGTTCCAAAGCATGCCAAGTTGAGTTTATTTCTAGTTAAGTAGCTGTTACTTAAGAAGACAAAAATAATCGTAGATAACTACAAAAACATTTGGATCGTTACTTAATACTCTGTAACATAAGTTTTTGAATGATAAATATTTTACGGAGAAGCTAAGTCCGAAGGGCTCAGTAAAACTAACCTTGAAGAGCTCAAAGTAAGTAGGTGGACATAATTAATTTTATAATAATTCACAAGATTTAACTTCGTTGAGCCTTTCAGGGTTTTTGAT
>JAKVCT010000164.1 GCA_022448995.1 Saprospiraceae bacterium | reverse complement strand
CTATAGCGAGGCAATTCATTCCCTCGCCAAATAATATTCTAATCTTTCAGATTAGGGTAACCTTTTTAGACAGCCCCTTTTTGTTTTTCGTTTATTACGTGGCATTAAAATACCACGTTGCAAAATGGAGCGCAGTACTTTAGTGCTGCGTCACCATAAAACCGTTGCGATTACCCTTCATTAGCTTCAGCAATCCACTTATCTCTATCATCTTGAGAGAATGCCCAAGGTGCACCATTATTCTCAATCGTGTTGAACATAGCATTCCATTCCTCAGGAGATTCAGATTTATCTAAAATCAAGTTTCTACGCAATTCTACAATGATATCCAATGGATTAATCATGACAGGACAAGCTTCTACACAGGCATTACAAGTCGTACAAGCGCGCAATTCTTCCTCAGTGATATAATCGAATAAGCTCTTTCCATCATCATAGTTTTCCTTGGTCAATACACTCGTTTCCGTTTTCAAATCTTCACTGATACACTGTGTATTATTCATTTGGATATTCTTACCAATCTCATCTGCACGATCACGTACATCCATCATCACCTTACGAGGCGAAAGCTTTTTACCTGTCAAATTTGCTGGACACATAGAGGTACAACGACCACATTCTGTACAAGTATAAGCGGCTAGAATACTCGTCCAGTTTAAGTCAGTGACATCACTTGCTCCAAACTTAGGAATCTCTTCATCCATATCAGGCTCTTCAAAGGCTGCTTCTTCATCAAACATAGACGCCACCTCTTTTTGTACATCAGGCATATTATCCATTTCACCTTTAGCATTCAATTTAGCAAAATAAACATTCGGGAAAGCTAAAAGAATGTGCAAGTGCTTAGAAATCGGTAGGTAATTTAAGAAAGCAAAGACGACTAAAATATGTCCCCACCAACCTACACGCTCCATGGCAATTAATGTATCGTCCGTAAGATTCATGTTTTCCCAAATAGGATAGATCATGTCACTGATAAGGAAACCATACTTGCCATGACTATGCGCCATATCTGCAGAATTCATTAAGAAAATGAAAAACACCAAGAAAATTTCTAGAATCAAGATAATATTACCATCCAATTTGGGCCAACCAGTCATCTCATCCTTTTGGAAACGTGGGATTTTTAGCAAGTTTCGTCGAGCCAAGAAGATGATTGTACCAATAAGTGCTAATACTGATAAAACCTCAATAGTAGAGATGATAACTGTATACAACCCACCCAAAGGCTCTTGGAAGAAACGATGAGCTCCTGTAAAACCATCTATGAGAATTTCAATTAACTCAATTTGAGTGAAAATGAAAGCTACATAAATGAATAGGTGTAGAAAGGCTACTAAAGGACGTTTGAACATCTTTTTTTGGCCTAGGGCGATAAGAACTGTATTTTTGATTCGTTCACCTCTAGTTTCTTTAGCAATCGCTAAATCTTTGCCTAACTTAATGTTTTTATAAATCTTAGAATATTGTATATAGGAGAAAATCCCTGTGGCTAAGGTGATTAGTCCAAAAATAATGGGTTGAATCATGATATGAATATATTTAGTCTAGCCTGAGTTGGTTGATATACTATTTAGTTGTATTATTTTATTTATTTATTGGCGATCGACTCAGGTTATTGATTGATTTTGGTAAAATACGTATATTAAGTCACTGTTGAAGTCAATGAGTACAAACAACAGACATGTTTAATTACAGTTTAGTAAATATAATTTTTTTTGAAAAAAGAAAAAAACTGAGCTTTTAAAAAATCAGTATTTAGAATAGATACAAAGAAGTGAGGTTGTTGAGAATTAATATTTCATGGATCCCTTGATTGGTAAAAATTATGAATAGATATTTTATACTTATAAGTTTTATGTGTTTGCTATTCTTAGATCTACCTTTTGCGAATGCTCAGAAGGAGAGTAAGCTAAATGTAGATTTATATCTACGTTTAATGGAAATTCCTATTGCTGAACGTCCTCAAACAGAGATCCCTCTTTTGCTCAGAGGTGATATCCCCAAGATTAAAGCCTTGGTTAGTGAAAAAGGCGGATTATTTAAATATTCTGCAGGTAGTATAGCTGCGGTACGTTTGAGTGCACAGCAAATTTTGGACTACACACAAAAAAGCTATATCTACAGAATGGAGGCTTATCGCGCACCTATGCATTATTTTTCAAATCCAGAAGATTCTATAATGCAACAGAACAATAATGTATTTGGGGCACATGAAGGCTGGGGAGATTTACCACAAGGCTATGAGGGAGAAGGAGTACTAGTAGGAATTATTGATGATGGTTTTGAGTTGGAACATCCCGACTTCTTGGATGAAAATGGGCTTACTCGAGTCATAGATCTATGGGATCAGAATGTATATGATTTTGATTTTCCTATGGAGTATTATGGATATGGATCAGACTGGGATGCTATCGCAATTGATGCAGGAGACTGTATTCACCAAGCAGGGACACATGGAACACATGTTGCTGGTTTGGCAGTGGGTAATGGACAAGCAGCGAATAAATATCAAGGGATTGCTCCTAAATCACCTATTGCTGTAGTGGATGTCTTGCAAGGTGTAGACTGGATGACAGGTTTTGTAGACGGTATTCATTATTTTTTCGAAAAAGCAGATGAGATGCAACTACCTTGTGCTGTGAACTCTAGTTTGGGAGCTTATGTAAGTGGACATGATGGGTTGGATTTATATTCTCAACTAATAGATACTATGCTCGAGGAAAAGGCAGGACGTGTTTTTGTACAAGCAGGTGGGAACTCTAGAGAGTATACCTATCATTTAGGGATAGATGCCAGTGAAGACACTGTTTTTACACGATTCGAGCAGCATTCTTCTGGGCGGACTTTATTTTATATGTATGGAGATACAGCAGAAATGAATCAGGTTGATTTCTCCTTTCAGCTGATGGATGGAACTACTCAGGAAATCAAGACACAAACCCGAACGTATAACCTGAATACAGATATTCAGTATGGGGTGAGTATTGGAACCTTCTCTGATCTACTATTTTTTGATCAAAATGGATCTGCAGTCTATCTAAATATTTATACCTCCATCTATGATGAGACTTATGAAACGCTCATTATGCTCAACTACAATAACCCTGATGATATTTGGCAATTTACTGTCACAGGAGAAGGGTATTTTGATATTTGGAGTGATGAACTACATACAGGTACTTCAGAGATTGTTGCTGGAATAAATCATCCTAAATACATTAACCCTGATAATAAACAGACAATTGCTGGTTTTTGGGCCTGTAGCCAAAATGCGATTACAGTTGCAGCTTATCAAAATCGAGATTCCTTAGCTAACTATCAGGGCAATACAGTTCCGTTGAGTTCCTATCCCAATACTTTTCCAAAGTATGGGATTTGGTTTCGATCGAGTTTGGGACCTACTCGAGATGGTCGGTTTAAGCCTGAGATTGGGGCACCTGGTGGACAAGCTATGGCAGCAGCGCCTTTACGTTGTTTGCCTCCAAATTCTTGTGGTATAATTGGTTATGATGTTGTAGATGTAGACGGTTGGCATGTTTCTAATCAAGGAACTTCTATGGCTGCACCAATGGTAGCTGGTGCCGCAGCCTTGTACTTACAGTGTCAGCCCAATGCTGATTTTGTAGAAGTTCGAGAAGCATTGAAAACAAGTGCAAAATTAGATAGCTTTGTTTTGCGTCAGACAGGTGGAACACCTAATATTCACTGGGGATGGGGAAAGTTGGATGTTTATGAGCTCATGCATAAGTGTTTAGTTTATGGTTGCACAGATACTGTAGCTTTAAATTATAATCCTCAGGCAAATATAATGGACACAACGGTTTGTTTGTACTTGATGACTGAGGTAGCTGACAATGAAAGGTTGATAGAGTATAGAATCATGCCTAACCCTGCTAGAGACTATGTACAGATTGAGTATACTTTGGCTGAACAAATGCAATTGATTGAAATAGAACTAGTTGATGTCTTGGGGAGGACTGTATTTAGTCAGCATCAAGGTCAAGGTAGTGGGTATCTAATATTGGATATATCTACCTTAGCTTCTGGAGTATATTTTGTCAAGTGTAATGTAGATGGTGTTTTGAGGAGAGTCAATAAGTTGCAAGTCGAGCATTAAGTAGGGAGCTTATACTTCAGAAAGGGCTTGATAAATTCTCCCTAGTTGTAATAATAAAAAACTGACAATCAGTAGTTTGTTGTAGTGTTTGACGCCCCTTTTTTAACTCTATTGAAAAAAAAAGGGGCTATACAGCCCCTTTACTCATATCATTATCGTTTACCTTTCTTCTTTTTAGCACTAGCCTGCATCTTCTGTTGATCTTCCAACATCTTTTGATATTTATCCATCATTGAATTCCGTTTCTTCGGATTATTCTTGATCTCCTCCATTTGTGCCTTAAGTTTATCCTTATTGATTAAATAATTCTTAGTGATGAAGGTTTGTGCAATATTGATCAAGTTACTGAACAACATATAAGCTGTCAGTCCAGATGCCCAGTTATTCAAAGCAAAGAAGAAAATAACAGGGAAAGCATATTGCAAGTATTTCATCATCTTAGCATTACCACCAGCTGCGGCCATATCCATTTGCTTACTATTATAGAACAAATAAGCAAACATGGAGATTGCCCATAAAAGTGTAAATAAACTAATATGGTCTCCATAGATCGTATTGATAAATGGTACGTAACCGAAGTCCCAAATTGAATCGTAACTAACTAAGTCATCTGCCCATAGAAAACTCTGTTGACGGAAGTCGATAGAAGCAGGGAAGAAGCGATAGAGTGCGATCCAGATTGGCATAGTTAGAACCATTGGTAAACAACCACCTAGAGGGCTCACACCATACTGATTGAACATTTTCATTTGTTCCATTTGCATACGCTGTTGATCATCTTTATGCTTCTCACGCATTTTGGTTAATTCTGGGCGTAGGATGCTCATTTTTACGCTTGATACCAACATCTTGCGTTGTAATGGGTACATCGCCAAGCGAATCAACAAGGTAAGCAAAAGGATAATTATTCCGTAATTAGGAATAAAGGTTGCAAAACCATTAAATAAAGGGCGAATAACAGATCGACTAATCCAGCCAAAAATACTCCAACCATAAGGAATAATACGTTCTAGATTGACATTTGCTGCTGCTAAGGAATTATAATCGTTAGGACCAATATACCACTGCATTTCTAGCTTGGATTTGTCCTCAGGAAGGCGAACAATCGAGGTTAACTCTTTCAAATGTATACTGTCTCCCGGTGTCATGAAGGTGTTGAGCTTTGCTGCAGCAAAGCTTGTTCCACTCTTTCCAACCAAACTAGTATTAAAGAATTGTTGAGAGTGAGCAATCCATTGAATGGGGTTTTTCAAATCTTCTTCGGCACTAGTTGCACAGGTACAATAATTAGGGCTTTCCTCTATCTCCTTGTAGTGTATAGAAGACATGGTACGCTCATAATTGTCATTTTTCTCAATTTTACCTAAGAAAGTTTGCCATTGAAGCACAGTTGGGCCAGCTGATTTTCCAATTTTTTCAAAGGTTACATCATAATCCACTATATAATTAGACTTTAGCAAGTACTTCTGTTCAATATAGCCTTGTTTATCATTTGTATAAGCCCTGAAAACGACTAAGGAATCACTTTGTTCTTGAACTTCAAAATTTAGTTCTGTAGTACTGATATATCCCTTTTCTAGTTTTCTCATAGGGATATGATACTCAAACTTATTTCTAGGGTGGTTGAGTAATTGCACAGGTGTTTTATCATTATTATCTTCCTTGGTACGATGGTCATAAGCCAAATATGGTTCGCCGTCCTTGAGTATACTTGCATTTACAATGCGTCCACCTTGTGAGCTAATATCTAGTTTTAAGTCTTCATTCTTAAGTGATATAATCTTGGGGCTCCCTTGAGCAGCATTACTAAATACACCAAATTTTTGGTCACCTTCTTGCGCCTTCCGAACTTGAAGAATACTATCTTTCTGTATTTGCGTGAGTGTAGTATCTCTCAGAAAACTGTCTCTTTCTGCTTGTTGTAGCTTTAATTGTACCTGCTTTATACTATCTACTCTTGCAATACTGTCTTGGCGGGCAGTTTGTGCAGCTTGCCATTTAGCTACTTCCTCCTGTGAGGGTTGACTAATGTAGATATAGGCGATGTACAAGATAAAGAGTAATGCAAATCCGATGATAGTTGTATTACTCGAACCTGATTTTGAATTGTCCATTGTGTTATTTTATAATAATTTGTTGATTTTTTAATTTGCTAATAAGAAGCTAAAAACCTACAAACTAATGTTTTAATGATAAATCTATAATAGTATAATTTCTTTTGTCAATAATTGTTGAATACTTATTTAGTATTTAAAGGATCTGGAAAATCTGCCTTGACCTTCAGTAGTTTAATGAATTAAAATAAGCTTTTCAATTTTTAGAAAACTAGCTTCTGCTTGTTTTCGGAGGGCAAAGATATAAAGAAAAGCCTATTTTTGAATGATTATTTGGATTATTAATTTGAGAAAGTATACAGAGTGTTTGGATGATACACAGATCCATGAGTAGAACTGCTAGTAAGGAGAGTTCCACCGAGTATATTAATAGTCACTAAAAGAAGTTGTCTAAGAATCATCTTAATTTTTGAATTAAATCTAATTTTTAAACAATTTCTAAAAGTAAAACTAGTTTTGTTCCCCAAAACGAATATATTTTTTGCCTCGAATGTTCTAACTTATTCTTGTTCAAAATGATTTGTACTAATATCGTTTTTTTGAGGATCTCGAAGCATTTTTAGACGAGCTTGTAGTTCTATTCGATTATTGCCAGAAATAAAGGGATAATCCTTTGCTAAAATTTCTTCCAATTCTTCTACAATTGACTCTTGTGTAGACCAGTAATGCGAAGAAAGAGAAATATCATCAATCAAAAGATCTTTGATGGCTAACAGATCTTTTCGGAAATAATGGAGGCTGTCTTGAGACAAGGCAAGCTGGATTTTATTCAAGACATTGCTGTGAACCCCTTGCCCAAGCAAGCTATATGCTTCACCTGTAGGGAGTTCGTATCGCCAATCTTGAAATATAAATTCTGTACTATCTGAAGAATAAGCCTGTAGCATGACTTCTACAAATAGGTCATCGTCATTATGTGGTGTTTGTTGTGCTAGCTTCTGCCAATGTTTAAAATCTCTAAAAATCTTATATTCATTAGTTTGAGGAGGGTAAGAAACTAGAAAACCTGCAAAGGTGGCATCCAACCAGAAAAAATCAGGCAATAGCTCACTATTGGACTTAGAAACATGCTCATTGATATAAACTTCTAGATCATTGCGTAAATCATTACCTTGAGTATATAGTTTCTTGAAAGCCGGCACAGTTTGTACATTCTGCATTTCTCGATGATAGGTTAGGACTTCTCGGCACATTTTGTCTCCAAATAGCTTACCCAAGCGTTTGGTGAAGACCAATTCTTGGAGCTCTTGGTTATTTATGCCATCAAACCGAACACAGGCACCAAATATCCAAAGTTCTTGATTATCATCTGTGGTAATTACCTTTAACCAAGGTTCCTCGTATTCTACACCTTCTAGTTCCATTTTTACACTTTCTGCACTAATTTCATTGACATAAATCAAGGTATCATTTTTTTGAATACGTTTGATTTCTTTGGATCTAAAATCAGGGGCTACTCGCAGGATGCTTTCTTCTGTAGTGGTGATTAGGAGTACTGGTTGACCATTTGTTTTTACTGTAGCATAGTTTTTGGGTTGTTGATCAGGGTTTGATGATTCATTATACTCAATATTTTGGTATGGAGCAGATGGATCTTCTCCTTCACAACTTTGTAAGCAAATTCCAAGTAGTATTGTGCTAACTAAATAAATGGATTTGATCGACATATTTTTAACTTTAGTACGTGAATTATTGAGAGGGATTAGCACAAGTGCTCAACCCCCTTTTCCCGTATTTAATAATCAGTTAAGTAGGTGGACGTAATTGAAAAGGATGAGCTATCTTAAGAATCCAATTATTGTGAATATACAACCAAATAATCATCTAATCTAAAAAAGCTTATTATCTCATTTATAAATAAACTATATTAGCAGAATGATAGAGGTATATTTATTTTTCTGTATATTTCTACAATAGTTCGTAGGTTTTTAGCTTTGCAGAGCCTTTTGTGTTTTGTAACTAATTGATAATCAAATAAATGTGTAAAATTGGTTAAGCTATATAAAATGCAGATTATCAATTAGTAAGGATCACAAAGTGCTCTGCGAAGCTGAAAAATCAACGAACTATCATTTCTATGGATTACTAATCCTATCCAAGAAGTATACTCCTTTTAAATAAGAGCATGTCTAAAATTATTCTAAAATAGTCCTCATATTGATAAATGTACTAATGTTAGACATGCTCCAAGATAAGTAGATATATATAATTATTATAAAATTAATTACGTCCACCTACTTACTTAATTCTAACATAAAACCAGTATTATGAAATTTTATCTAAGTCTCTTACTTGCCTTGATTACAGGTGCTAATCTTTGGGCAAGTTCTCCCAAGTTGACTGAAGAGGCAATGCCAGCACCTTCAGAAGTTTATTTTATACAAGTGGCAAGCTATGCAGATCCACAGTTCAAGGATTTTAAGAAAATACGTTCCATTGGTTATGTTTTTGAGGAGAAAACAAGTAATGGGGTGTCTAGAATTATGATGGGTGCCTACACCTCCAAGACTTACGCCAACCAAAAGTTAGCACAAGTACGAGCCAAAGGATTTAAAGATGCTTTTGTTTCAAAAAGGAATATAAAAGAGGAAGATGCTATATATATCGTACAGCTTGCAACAGTTAATCAAACAGATGATATTTATTGGGCAAATTGGGAAAGTTTAGCTCCAAGTCTGTGTGCACAGCTGAGCGATAAGAAAATCCGAGTAGCTTCTGGACCTTATTATACTAAATCAGAGGCAGATAAAGTGTTAGAAAAAATAAAAAGCAAGGGACCTAAGGATATTTTTGTTAAGCGTGTGAGTGAAAAAACTATCCATAAGGTTACTGATTTTGAAAAGCGTGCTTCTGCTAATTATGCTAAAAAGACCAAAATTGCACGCACTTCTATCAAGGCTTTGCAACAGTTCTTAAAGACAAAAACCTTATACAAGGATAATGTAGATGGTTATTGGGGACCCAATACTGAAAAAGGAGTAGATGTTTATAAAGCAACTGATCCCACTTATAACAAATACAAGATGTTAGCGTCGAGCACGGTCTATGATAATAAAGTAAAGGATTACAGCCTGCAATATTATCTAAATATGATCGAGAAAAAGCCTTATACTGCAGATGAAGGATTAAAAGAATTTAAGCATCCGTTGGCAAAGGTATATAGAGCATATATGTATTTGAATGGGGATGTGCCTAGCCAAAAAGCAAAGGTGAATAAGTTGATGCATGAGGCTATTGATATGGTGTTTGCTAACTATCGAGGAGAAACACGATATGATTTTAGTATGAAGTATGCTTATGAAGATTTAGATCAATTAATTAAGCATTTACGCGCAGTACACGAAGCTGTTAAAGATGAACCAGAAGTACCATGTTGGTTATTCAAACGTCATCCCCGTATTACTGCTATTGCCTTTGCTCCATATTGGAATAATAGCCGGGATAATTATGAGGTCTCTTCTGATTGTGGAACTTTTATGAATATGGAAGAGATGCGTATTTTGATGACTATTTCTAAGGATTTTGCCTCTGATCCAACTGCTTACAAGGGCAATTTAGCCAAAGTAAACCAACTGTATGCTATGCCACAACCAATGGATAATGCAAGTGCTAAGAAACTAGAAGTTTGGAATGGTAAGTTATGGGATGGATTGAAGCAATGGTCTACTGGAAGTCCACTACAAGCTAAAACCTACGAAGCGCTTCGTTTTGCTTATTATGATGCTTTGCGCAAATTAGAAGATTTGTATATCAATCGTGGTTTCTCGGCTTTGGATGCGCGGTCTTTAGGATTGCAGGTATTAAAATATTCTGCAGGTTGTAGCCTTGACGAGTATTGTGGTAATTAGATTGAAGTAAGTAAGTAGGTGGACGTAATTAATTTATGGTAAACCCCGAAGGGCTCAGTGAAACTAACCCCGAAGGGCTCTACGAAGTAAAATTCTAATTGTAGACATGTTCTAATATAAAACGAAGCTAAGATGTTATTTTGGCTTCGTTTTGTGTTTCTAGTGGTTAATAATCTAGAAGAAGAAGAGCGTATTCTGGCTACTCCTAATCCTCTGCTTGTTCTTTAGACTAGAGTCCAATAGACATAAAATATCAACAACGTAGATGAATCCCCTATATCTACGTGTGGTATCAGAAATTATGGTTTTTAGTAGTTCTTAATCCCCTGAATTAATAAAAGATTTCTAAGTAGGTGTTAGACTTCCTATCCTAAATATTCTAAACAACTTCCGAAAAAGTATATCCCCTGATAAATTTTTAAAGAAAATGAGTGCTCATAGATTAATTATACTGCTTGGAAGGACTGTGTCTAAATTTGCTAGAATAGCTTCTTTACGTTTTTTTGAGTAAGAATATTGTTCTAGAACCTTTATTTTATTTTTTTTATCCAAAAAAAGGTAAAATAATTGACAGGGCTCTCATTTGTTATTATATTTGTGTATATATGATTATATGTTTAAGATTTGTAATCTTAAACATATAAATACCAAAGATAGTGTAACTCAAAAGTATAATAATATAGGATACTTGGTTTTATCCCCAATAAAACAGAGACACTACTATATGTCAAGGAAAACATTACTGCTAAGTAAGTAGGTGGACATAATTAATTTTACAATAATTCACAAGAATTTTTGATGCTGAACGAGGCGAAAAACGTAGGGATAGCAGCGCTATCACGAGGCTTTTTAACGAAGTGCAGCGCAAA
>JAKVCT010000163.1 GCA_022448995.1 Saprospiraceae bacterium | reverse complement strand
GGGCTGCTGTAAAAATGCCTGAAAATATTAGAAATAGTGATTTACAACTATTCTTAAAATATACGTTCTAGTAATTATATCTACCTATTCAGCTCTAGATATTGCTGCAATATCTACGCAGTTGAGCATATTCTAAAAAAGAGCTGTCTAATAGGGTAGTTCATAAAAAAATGGATCCAAATAATATTTGGATCCATTTTTTTTTTTTATTAGTGCAGAACTCTTTGGGCTGTTTCAGCATTAAGCATATTTTCTCCCTCGGGGGTGTCTGAAAAGGCAAGTTTCGCCAAATAATATTCCAATTTTTCAGATTAGGGTAACCTTTTTAGACAACCTCGACCAACAAACCCTGAAGGGCTCTGCGAAGCTAAAAACCTACGAACTATTGTTATTAGGCAGCCTCTTCTTTATGAACGTAGGGCTAAGCTTGGGAGCTCTACAAAGTTAAATACTCTATTTAGGGAAGTTTAGTAATTGATTTTTTACTTCTAAATAATTATTACGACTAACAGGTACAGACAAATTAGGGAGTATAATTTCTTTGGTAGATTTGTTTAGTTTTTGCGCATAATGCAAATTAACAATCCAAGATCGATGAGTTCGTACAAATCCTTGAATAGGTAAATATTGATCTACAAAATGACTTAGAGACTTGGAGAGTATAAATTTCTGCTGACCTGTATGAATAACACTATAGTTTCGATTGGCTTCTATGGCTAAGATATCTTTTACCAAGACAATATCGTAGTCTTTTTGTGAGCTAGGGATACAGATTTTAACAGGTTCTGCTTGCTGACGATTTTGTTCGTAAGTCAAGAGCCGTTTTTTGAAACTAACCTTTTGTCCCAATCGATCTATTGTAATAGCTAGTTTATCTTCATCAATAGGTTTTAGCAAATAATCTAAGGCTGCAAGCTCAAATGCTTTGATTGCATACTGATCATAAGCAGTAGCAAAAACAATTTCAAAATTTGGGTTAGGAATAAATTCTAACAATTGAAGACCCGAAATCTCTGGCATTTCAATATCCAAGAAAAGAACATCTGGTTGATGTTTTTTTAGTGCTGCAACTCCCTGTATCATATCTGCACATTTCGCAACCACAGTAATCGCTCGTCCCGACTCATGAATGAGCAGTTCTAATAAGTCTCTTGCCTTGGATTCGTCATCTATAATTATAGCTTTTATCATATTGTATTGATAGGTATACTAATTTTGACTTGGGTACCTATGGCCTTGTCCAAATTATCTTTTAAATCAATATATTCTACTCCAAAATTTTGAGCTTGGAGTCGCTGTCCTGTATCTAATCGGTTTTGAGTTATCTCTTCAGAAAACAAAGGCTTAAGATGTAGTTGCTTTTTTCTAATTTCTTTAGCTTTCTCTCTACCAATTCCGTTATCTGTGACTGTACAGCACAAAAGCTGTTCGCTAACAAGTTCAAATTTTATCTCTATTTTCTTTTCACCTACTTTTTTGTGTAGTAGGCCGTGTTCAATAGCATTCTCAACAAAAGGTTGAATGATCATATATGGGATAGAGATAAGATACTGCTGAATTGTATGAATTTCAAAGGTTAGTTGACCATCAAGACGCATTTTTTCCATCTCTAAATAGTTGGTCAAAAGCTCTATTTCATTTTCTAGAGTAATGAATCCCTTATTTGTATAATTTAGGGTTTGGCGAAGTAGTGTTGCAAACTTATTGACATACTTGTAGGCTTCCTTATTTTTATTGAAGCGGATCAAGCTCTGAATAGAGTTGAGTGTATTAAATATAAAATGTGGATTCATCTGGCTTTTTAGTGTTATCATTGATGATAATAGTTTTAGACCTCTTATTACTTTTTTGAAAATACGAAAGGCTGAATGAAACTTACCTTAAAGGATTAGATAAAGCTAAAAAATAAAAAGTATAGTTTGACCTTACAGAGCTTTTAAGGTGGTCATGAATTACAGTTTACTGTCTCGCAAGTAGGTGGACATAACTAATTTTAGATATAGTTTAATTTCTTTAACTACATAAATTCAGCAGCTCGAAAGTACTAAGTATTGATTCGTAGTGAGCTGTACAATTATTACAGACTCCAAGTCATGAGACAATAAGATTCTTGATTCATAGAGCATGAGTTGTTATTAATAATCCTATTATAAGGATAAATATGAATTAGGCAAATATTTGTAGATTTATTTATTATGATAGTTCATTGATTTTTTAATTTTAACCACGCAGTGCTCAGCGCAGCTAAAAACCTACGAACTATTTTTAGTTGTGGAGCAGCTTTTTCTTCAGTAATACTCACTGTAGTTTATTAAAGCTCCATTTGAGGTTACCAAACCTGTTTTTAGTAGATTATTTGGTAATGATTAGTTCTACTTACTTAAAAGTTAAGGACTAAGACTTGTTCCAATACAAATATATGTGAATACCAGTACAAAAAAATACAGAATGTCCGAATGGTAAGTTTTAATGTCCGAATGGTAAGTTTCTACCATATATGGTATATGAGCAATAAAAAAGGATGAATATCCAGTAGATATTCATCCCCTTAAAAAGGCTATTGGCCTGTAGGTGTTTATTTCAATAGTCGTAGCTTATTGAATAATCAACTGTTGAGTAGCTTGAGTATTTTCGCTAACAATACGCACCATATATGCACCAGCTTGTAAGTGGCTTAAGTCAGTAGCTTGAGTATTTACACCTTCTGTTACTTCCCAAGTGTTAGTGTAGACACTACGACCCAAAACATCCATTACTTCTACGTTTACCACTTCATTTAATGTACTTTCGAATACAATATTCAAGTTACCTTGACTTGGATTAGGATACATAGTCAAACCATTGATATTTACTGCTTGGCCTAAAGTAGTTGCTTCGTCAGGGCGCAGGCTAGGCGTAGCATTCAAGCTTACATTTACATTTTCCCATTCGCTAGCTACTTTTGCGTCATCAATAGAACGTACAGCAATACTTCCTACAGTTTGGGTGTTCCACCAATAGATATCAACACTAGTTCCATTGCTTGCGGGAGAAACAATAGTTCCACCATCTACATTCCAGCAATACTCAGCATCAGGATCAGGATTAGCAATACTATAAGTAGTTACAGTATGTTGTGTAGCAGAAGCAGGCCCTACAACGCTAGGTGCCTCATCTTGCATGACACTGTAGAAAAACTCAGCGGTTTGTTGCAACATTGGTTGCCAATAAGAGTTAGGTCCGGTGAAGTACCAATTACCATTCAATACACCCCAGTATTCATGAGGTTGACCTGGCTCTAGTTGTACTTCATGTTTGATATTGTTAGCTACTAGCTGTGGGTAAATTTCTTGGGTACCGTAAGTTACAGGTGCACCAGGAATAATACCTGCAAAGGGACGACCTTGAGTTGGAGGAACAATCCAGTCAGAAGTACCATGAAACATAATTGTAGGAGCAGAGTTGTTGCCTGCAATCCATGAAGGATCTCCAATAGCTCCCCAGTAACTGACTACACCATCTGCAACAGCATCAACATTTTGTGCAGGAGTACTGTAGCTAGAAAAAGGATGGAAACCAGTTAGACGCTCTACTGGACGGCTATGCATCTCTCCCAAATCTGGTGCTAGAGTTATGCCAAACCAACCTGTTTGTTTGTAGCTTTCAGGAATACGTTCATTATCGTCTACAAAAGCAGCGTGTAAACAAGCAAAAGCACCTGCACTACTTCCACCTACAAAGACACGGTCAACATCAATGTCAAACCAATCTTGATTGGCACGAAAGAAACGAACAGCAGCACTCACATCTTGTGAACCTCTCCATACTGCACGTTTCATGCTTTTTTCACTTAGAGGATCAAAGCCCGTACGATACTCGATACTTGCAGTTACAAAACCACGACGAGCAAAGTCTTCGGCTAAAGCTTGAACATCTTCGTTGTCCATAGTTCCAACAATAGGGGTCCAACCCATAAAGGCAATATCAACAAAGCCACCACCATGTGCCAAAATTAAGACTGGGCGGTTATCTACTTTATCAGTTGGAGGAGGCATATAAATATCCATAACCAAGTCGCGATTAATGTTGGTTTCTACTCCACCTACAGAGGCAATTAACTTTTTGGCATCTCTACTGTACATGACATCTCTGTATACTTGAGTAGAGGAAAAGGTATGATTGAGATAACGGTGATCGCAACTTTGTGCGTTAATTTGACTAAAAATAGTAAGTGCAAAAATACAACTTAGGGTAATAGTAAGTCTAGATAAGGTAAACATGTTAATCAATTGTTTAGTGTGATCTGTAAGAATCTAAGATTTGGTAATTGTGGGGTGTTTCGCTGTTTTAGTTAGTGTGATCACAAAATTATAGAGAATTATTGGTTTTTTAACGGTGAAAAAACAAACTGCTTAACATTGAACTAAAAAAAGATCTAAAGTTTTATTTTGATGAAAATCAGTAACTTATGAAGGAATATGGATTTGTAGTATAAAAAATAAAAAATATTAGATTTTTTTGATTTTAATTAAATTTTTCCTGTTTTTTTTAGAAAAAAATAAAATATATGATAATTGGATATCAAGGTTTTAAATAGATAAATAAAGGTTATACTAAAATAATCAAAAAAGTATTTAACAATAAGTTAACATTGGCTTGGTTAAAAACATAAGTTTCTAAGTTTAGAAAACGACATATAATTAGATATGAATTTTGTAAATAGTCTGTAATATAAATTTTTAGGAGTTAATTGGCTGGATATTTTATTGACACAGAGCTAACGGTCTGCGCTGTAGATGGATATTTCGTATCTGTAGTAAAGGCGTTAACTATGTTGAGCCCTTTACTAAATACTCCATCAAAAAAATTAAAAAATATTTATTACAGATTAGTAGATGCTCAAGGATTTTTATTTTTGAAACAACTAAATGTACAGAATCTGCATCTTTTCAAAATATACAGGACTAGAATACCCAATTGCAAACTAGACGTTAAACCTAATAATTATATTTTATATGCTTAAATCAATCAAAACTCGACTAATGTTACCGCTGCTCTTTGGAGGTCTATCGGTGGCAGGACTATTGAATGCCTTTGATGGTTCTCCTCAACTTTTTTCGAATGATCCTGCACTGAAACAACTCACAGAACAGTTAGATAAATACGCAGATGAGTTCAAACACGAAAAGGTCTATTTACATATAGATCGCAAATTCTTCAAACCAGGAGATGATATTTGGTTCAAAGCTTATGTGCGTGATGCCAAAACCTTATTGACTAGTGAAAACAGTGGTTTGGTTTATGTAGAATTGATTGCTCCAAATGGTAATGTAGAAAAGAAACTAACACTACATGTTAAGAATGGTGGGGCTGCTGGAGATTTTAAATTGGATGAAGAAGCAAAAGGAGGTCGCTATAAGATCAAAGCTTATACCCAATGGCAAAAAAATACAGAAACGGCCTATGAAGCTGATTTGACTGTTCAGAATGTAGTTTTACCAAATTTGAATATGGAATTAGATTTTGAGCATGAAGCTTATGGGGCAGGAGATGAAGTAGTGGCTCGCTTGGATCTAAATTCTTTGGAGAATAAACCTTTAAATGATCATGAATTTGAATATATAGTTCAACTCAATGGAGAAGAAATTAGCAAAGCAACAGCAACAACGGCAGATATTGGACGCGCTTATGTGAAATTTAATTTACCAAGCAAACTAGAAACGAATGATGGTTTATTGAACATAATGTTGCGCTATAAGGGACAGACAGAATCTATCTCTAGATCTATTCCGATTGTTTTAGGTAACATTGATTTACAGTTTTTTCCTGAAAGCGGAGATTATATTGCTGGGCAATATTCTAAAATTGCTTTCAAGGCATTGAATGAATTTGGACAAGCAGCAGATGTTGAAGGGCATATTGTGGATGAGCGTGGAAAGATTATTAAGATCTTCAAGACTTACCATAAGGGAATGGGTAGTGTACAGTTTACGCCTGAAAAAGATAAAAAATATATTGCCAAGATCACCAAGCCAGTTAAGATTAAGCAATCTTATGAACTTCCTCAGGTGAAAAACGCAGGAATGAACTTCAGGGTGTTGAAGCAAAATAGATATATTACTAATGTAGAAGTTTATTCTACTCAGCCAAAGAAAGCTAGCTTAGTAGCTCAGCATGAAGGGCAGATGTTGTACACTAAGAAACTAGAGCTGCAAGCAGGTAAAAACTTCATTTCTATTCCTACCAAAGATTTTCCTTTAGGTTTAACCAATTTGAGTTTATTGAATGAGAAAATGGATGCTGTAGCAGAACGTCTAATTTTTGTAAATCCACATAAACAACTTAATGTAAAAGTTTCTACAGATAAGGAAAAGTATTTGCCTAGAGAACAAGTGAACATGGAAATCCAAGTGACAGATGAGCGTGGAAAACCTGTATCTGGTAATTTCTCTGTAGCAGTAACAGATGATAAATTATTGACTTTTGCAGATGATAAGCAAGCACATTTATTGTCTTATATCTTGTTAGAATCAGATTTGAAAGGTAAAATTGATGAGCCAAATTTCTATTTTGATGATGAGAAAGATCCTAAGCGCGCTAAACCAAATGTAAGTCGCCAAAAAGCATTGGATAATTTACTATTGACACAAGGTTGGACGCGTTTTACATGGGAAGAAATCACTGCAGAAACTAAACCTACCATCAAATTTGCAGCAGAAAAAGCAGACCTATTTACTGTAGCAGGAAAAGTAACTGGTAATGAATATAATGCAATTACAGGAAAATATGAATATAATAAACCAATTCCGAATGCTAGAGTAACTATTGTAGATTTAGGAATCAGTACTAGAACGGACAGTAGCGGAAAATTTGTAATCCAGGACGATAATTTTGTATTGGAACGTTCTATGACTTTGTGTGTACAGAAAAGAGGTCGCCAAACTGTTTTCCGACAATTGACAGATTATAATCTGAACATGACAGTGAATATGTCTAGTTATAGTTATGAGTACTTGAGTGGAACTATAGTGGATGCTGAAACAAATCTTCCTCTATATTATACTTCGGTTTGTCCAGCCAAATTTAATCCAAATTATGATTCAACTAATTGGAAAAAAGGAGCAAAGAGATATGACAGTAACCACAATACATTTGCAGGAAAAACTGCCTATAATAAGTATTTGATTTATAATAATTATTATACCAATACACTAGGAGCTTTTACCGTAGCTTTATACAATTATAATTTTTCAAGTTATAATTACTTGCTTTTAGGAGGTGGTGCATGGAACCAAAAAAAGGGTAAGGTTGAGTATTATGAGTGTAAGGTCTTAGATCGCTTGAAAGATGGCGATAAGCTTTTAGATGAAAGTGATGCGTATTATGATGGTTTTACTGAGGATAGCAAAATGGCTACAGGTCAACAATCAGAATACAAATTGCGAAGGATGAAAACACTTTTCAAAGAAGATGAAATGGCTTGGAGAGAAAGTGCTTTGTTAATTATGGCTTATCCAGAAGGGGAGAACATGGCTACCAATGAATTGAAAGATCGTTTTGATGCTTACAGTGTAGGGTACTGGAATCCATCTATGGCAAAGTTTGATAACAAGGCCTTCAAACAGTACAAAGAGGATGCAATAGCTAGAGCAAAAGAACAAGCTAAATTGAATAAAGGAAATAATAATGCTTTTGGAGATATAGATGTAGACATGGATGAAATTATATTAGATGCTGTAGTAGTTACAGCAGATATAGAATTTTCATCTAGTGGACAAACTCTAGGAGCTGCAGATGTGCAAAATATGAGCACAAGAAGTATATCTTCTATGCAAGTAACTACAGCAGGTGTCAACCAACGTGATGGAGCAAGAGCATTGAATTCAAGAGGTTCTCGTGGCGCTAAATCTAAAAAAGGACGTACAAGTTCAGACCGAACAGCTACTTTGAGTGACAATACAAGAGATTTGGAACGTTCCGCAGCTATAGAGGCAGAGCAAAAAGTCATATTAGCGGAGGAAAGAGCTAGAAAAAAAGAAGAAGAATCTACAAGAAAGAGAGCATCTGAAGAGTCTGCTAAGAAAGAAGCAGAAGCTAAGGCTAAACTACGCCAAGAGGTAGGGACCAAATTAGAAGAAGAAGTTGTATCAAGAGAGGATGAGAAAGTAGATTCAAGAGAGGATAATCAACCTGTAGAAGTGACAGAGGAAGATGCAGAAATGAATGAGGTGTTTGACAAACTCTTGCCCGAAGAGGAAGAAATAGAGTCAGAGCTAGAACTAGAACCACCAATGAAACCAGAACCTGTACCACCAGCATCTAACAGTTCTACGTATGTTTATAGATATGAGAATCATCGTACAACAAGTGGTATGGATTATTATGCAAGGATCATGGCAGAACGTTTACCTATTTTAACAGGGGTAGATTATTCTGGAACTAAATCACAAGATGAGCGTTTTCAGCGTTCTCAAACTGCTATTTTGGAGCATGTTTATGAGAATTTGAAAGCACCTAAGGGCAAGGAAGACCAAGAAGGTTTTGCTGTAATTCGTGTCAACATCTCTACAACAGGAACAGCAACTTATTCTGTTCTTCAGAATTCAGAAGCGGATTTTGGTGATGCAGCGCGTGCAGCTTTTGATAGCTTACCAAACTTCATCCCATCTAAAACTAATGGACACGAATCTGGAGTAAGTTATGATGTACCTGTTTTCTTTAGTTCTAAGCGCAGTAAAGAAGATTTGGTTCATAATCTAGAAGCTAAGGAACGTCCATTCTTGTGGATGTCACCATATCACAAGCAAAATGCAACGCGTTATTACAAGGCTAGAGAATTCTATACACCAGTATACAAATCCAAAGAGCCCATCCAAGTACGTGAAGACTTTAGAGAGACAATTTACTGGAATCCAAATGTAAAAGTTGATGAATCAGGAAAGGCTAAATTGAGTTTTTATAATTCTGATGCAATTACACAGTTCCGTACAACTATAGAAGGTTTTGGTGCTAAAGGACAATTAGGACGCACAGAGCATAAATATTATACACAAATGCCTTTTGAGATGTTAACGAAAGTTCCTCATGAGGTATTGACAGGGGATAAAGTACGTATTCCTTTAACCTTGACGAATAATACAGATGGTGTAGTAAGTGGAGAATTGATCGTGAGAGCACCTGAGAATTTCAATAAAATTCAGTTGCCAGCTAAGAAAATCTCTTTAGCTGCTAAGCAAAGTATTACAGAATACTTAGAGTATGAAGTGAAGAATATGACCACAGCAGGAACTTTCACTATCGGCTTTAAAACAGGAGCTTTGAGTGATATTACCACTACTGAAATTCGTACTAAATCTAGAGGTTTCCCCATTCATGAAGTATTTGCAGGGGATCAGTTGAAACAGGAATATAAGATTACAATTCAGGAGGCAATCAGTCCATCTATTTCTGCAAAAGTGAATGTTTATAATAGTGTAATGGATGAAGTTGCAAAAGGCATGGAGAAAATGATCAGAATGCCACATGGTTGTTTTGAGCAGACTTCTAGTTATACTTACCCAAGTTTATTGGCTTTAGATTTCTTGAGAGAAACAGGAACCAGCAATCCAAAAATTGAATCGCATGCACGCAAAGTGATTGATGCTTGTTACAAGCGTTTGAGTGGTTTCCAATGTAAGGAAGGTGGTTTCGAATGGTGGGGACGCTCTCCAGCACATGAAGTAATTTCTGCTTATGCTTTGATTGAGTTTACGGATATGGCTGAAGTTTGGCCAGTGAATAAAGCTCAATTGATTGACAAAAATGTAGAATGGTTATTGTCTCGTAGAGATGGAAATGGTGGTTGGAAGAAAGATAGTCGTACCACAGGAACATGGAGATTTAATAACGAAGCTACACGCTCAGCATACATCGTTTGGACATTCTGCGAAGCAGGCTATGGCGATAAGATTGAGAAAGAAATTAAGTTTGCACATAAAGAAGTGGTCAAAACAGAAGATGCTTATGCAATGGCACTGATGGCAAATGCGCTTTATGCATATGGCGAAACAGCTAAGGCAAGTGAATTGTTAGAGGAGATTGTTAAGATGAAAAAAGAGGATGGAAGTTACCCAAGTTTAGGAACTGCATTCTACTCAGGTGGTGCTTCTCAGAATATCGAAACAACCTCTTTAGTGGCTTTGGCATTGATTAAATCTGGTAAGCATAAAGGTACCTTGGATGAGGCAATTCGTTATATTCAGAATGCTAAAACTTACTATGGTTATGGTTCTACACAAGGAACTATATTAGCTTTGAAAGCTTTGGTAGAGTATGCAAAGAAGACAAAGAAGAATACAGAAGATGGTACACTTGAGTTGTTAGTAAATAATAAAGTGGTGCGTTCAGTAGACTACAAAGCCAATCAAAAAGAGATTGTAGTAGAAGATTTCGGACAATATCTACAGGATGGGGACTACACTATTGAAGTTCGCTATGTTGATACTAAAAAAGCTTTACCATTTGATGTGGAAGTAACTTATAATACACGTGTTCCAGTGAGTTCTAAAGAATGTTCGGTAGGTTTGACTACCAAATTAAGCAAGCAGAATATCAATATGGGAGAAACCGTCCGTTTAACGGCTACAGTAGCTAATGTGACTAAAACAGATCAGCCAATGACCATGATGATGGTTGGAATTCCAGGTGGTTTGAGCTTACAACCTTGGCAGTTGAAAGAGCTTCAAGAAAAAGAAGTTTTTGATTATTACGAACTGTTCGATGGTTATGCTGTTTTCCATTACCAAGCTTTGGGAGAGGGAGAATCCAAAACCGTAAATCTAGATCTCAAAGCTGATATTCCTGGTACTTATGAAGCGCCTGCTTCTTCTGCCTTCTTGTATTATACCAACGAATATAAAGTTTGGTCGCAACCGGATGTAGTGACGATCAATTAATAATAAGTAAGTAGATGGACATAATTAGTTATAGAATAATTTAATCAGCCTTTTTGTAGATAGGTTTGCTTCGCAGAGCACTTCGTGGTTCAGTATTAAGCA
>JAKVCT010000162.1 GCA_022448995.1 Saprospiraceae bacterium | reverse complement strand
TAGTCTTTATTCTAGGTAATGACGTGATGATTTTCAATGCAAATGAGAATGTTTTCTCACGTTTAGATGGTGGTATCTTACTAGCTTTATTTGGGGGCTTCTTATTCTATATTTATCTAAATGCCAAGAAACCAGTTCCTCAAGTAAAATTAGAAACAGCAAATACAGGTACAGGAGATATTCTTGATGATCACTTGGCTGGAAACGAAGAGGAGGAGATTAAGGTTATGTCTCCTACTAAGGCTATTATTTATGTGGTTTTAGGTATGGCAGGACTAGTTGGTGGAGGTACATTAGTCTTAGATAATTCAGTATTTATGGCTAAGTTTTTTGGAATGACAGAGCGTGTAATTGGCTTGACAGTAGTTGCTATTGGTACATCATTGCCAGAGTTGGCTACTTCAGCAGTTGCTGCAGCTAAAGGAAACAGTGATATTGCAATTGGAAATGTCATTGGATCCAATATCTTTAATATATTATTAGTCTTAGCAATTAGTACATTGGTTACACCGGTGGGGTATGATGTTGCTACTAATTTTGATATTTATTTCTTGGTAGGAGCTACTATAGTTTTATTTCTATTCTTATTTATTGGTACGAGAGGCAAGAATGGTTCTTATGTAGTGGATAAGTGGCAGGCCGCTATTTTATTTTTAGCAGTATCAGCTTACACTACCTATTTAGTTATGTATGCCAAATAGATAGATCAAATCAATAATTATGGAGAAACTAAAGTTAACGACCAAGTGTCTGGTTGGAGTCGAAAAAAATAAAGTGTTGTATTTCAATGACTTTAATTCACTGAGCGAAGCAGAATTGAACTGGAAGCCTGAGAAAAAAGTCTGGAGTATTGGACAGAATATAGAACATGTTATCAAGGTAAATAAACAGTATTTTAAGATTTTAGAAGCGGTATTAACACAGACCTATGCTAGTGGGTTCATGACTAAACAGCCTTTTATGCACAAAACATGGGCAAAGGTATTAATCAACGCTGTTGATCCTAAGAAGCGTTCCAAGAAGATCAAAACCTTTAAGCTTTTTGAGCCTCAACAAAGCAAGATATCTAGATCTGTTTTAACTGACTTTTTAAATAATCAGGAAGCTCTGCGGAAGTATGTATTAGAATTGGATTATGCTAAATATCACGATAAAATCATTGCGTCACCTGCTAGTAAGATGTTTACTTTTTCCTTAGGCACAGCACTAGAGATGCTTGTGATGCATACTAAACGGCATTATCTCCAAGCTATGGATCTCAAGAAAGTTTTCCCGAGTCAAGTCAAATAGTCAGTTAGGTTGACAAACATCACCAAAGAGGATAATCATCATAGTTAGGGGAGTCCTCTGCAATTAATTGCTTATCAATACTAAGTTTTTCACGGTTTTAATGCACAGAATCACTAAGATCTTGATAATCAATTTTTCTCTAAAAAATAAAATGAATATAGAACTGTGAAAAAATGGGTACTTAAGGCAATCGTACAGAAAACCATTTCCTTTTTACCGGCCAAGCATAGGATCAACTTCTTTTTTCAAAAATACATTACAAAAGGAGTTATATTATCAGAGACGTACTTTATGGATCGTTTGGGACATGCCAAAGACCATATTACAGGCTACCAAAAATATGTAGGCTCCTTAGAAGGAAAAACAAGTTTAGAATTAGGATCAGGATGGTTTCCTGTAGTACCTGTAGCTTTATTTTTGTCAGGTATCGAGCAAGCAAGGACATTAGACATAAGTCATCTGTTAAATAGAAAACGCTTGTTAACTACTCTTGAACAATATAAGGAGTATCACAATCAAGATCGGTTAGCAGCCTATCTAGACATCATTCCTGAACGTTGGGCTATTATCGAGGCCATTTTAGCAAAACCTAATAGCTATTCAACCGAAAAAATCTTAGAGCAGCTTCATATTCGCTATTTAGTGGCCGACGCTCGGCGTACCAAGTTAGAGGAGAATTCTATAGATTTGATTCACTCTAACAACACTTTTGAGCATATTTATGACCCTATTTTAAGTGACATTATCCGTGAATTTGATCGCATTGTCTGTAAAAATGTTGGTTTGCAGTCTCACTTTATAGATATGTCAGATCATTTTGCGCACTTTGATCAATCTATTAATATTTACAACTTCTTACAATATAGCGACAAGCGATGGAATCGAATTGATAATTCTATTCAACCACAGAATAGATACCGTATGAGCGATTATCTAAAGATCTATCGTCAGTTAGGAATCCCCCTTACTGAAATTACGAAAAGAGATGGGGATCCCAATGAGGTGAAACTATTGAAAATAGCAGCTAAATATAAGGACTATACCTTAGAAGATCTTGCTATTAGTCATTGTCATATCTACTCCAAGTATGAATTATCTTAGTCTATTCTTTGTGCTTTTATTACTAATATCTTGCAATAAAAAAACGCATGAATTTGAGGCACAAGTTTTAGCAGGAAAAGTTAATAACGAGGAGTGGATATTAGAGATGGGGACAGCAACGCTATTGACTAAAGATAGTTTTCCTGATAGTTTGAGCTTGCGTCTATACGCAGAATCTTTCTCCAATCCCTGCGATTCTAATCTAAGTTATACACGAGATTATGTATATACTACTTTACCTGCTGATACAGGATTATATACTTATTCTTTTGATTTTATTTCTCATAGAGGTAGCTATGCTATCTTTGAACATCAAGCAACAGGGATACGTCATACAGCAATCAAAGGAGCTATTGAAATTCAAGAAATTGATACGATTAATCAATTTATAAGGGGACGATTAGATATTCGTTATGATGCTAAAAACTGTATCAATGGCAATTTTCAAGTAGAATATTGTCGTTAAAGTTATTGAAGAACAGATGGTAAATAGATAAGTGCTTGGGAGTTGGGAGATAATGCTCATTTTAAGTTTTGTAGTGGCGCTACGAGAACCAAGACAGAGCTGCCATCATTGGCTTCTAATAACCTGTACAGTGGCTAGCTCGCTATTTTTAAACAACTTCAATAATAATTGATATGAACAGGCAGCAGCTCAAGGCTTTTTTAGATGAGAAACGAGATGAATACAATCAGCCTAACTTTATTAAAGACGATCCCATTAGTCTACCTCACCAGTTCACCAAATTACAAGATATTGAGATTATTGGATTTTGGGTAGCGATGTTGGCTTGGGGACGGAGAACAAGTATTATCAACAGTGGAAAACGTTTAATTAAACTTATGGACAATGCTCCATATGATTTTATAAAAAATCATCAGGAGAAAGATCGCAAAGCTTTTTTAGAATTCAAGCACCGAACTTTTCAACCTACAGATACTTTATACTTTTTAGAATTCTTGCAACATCACTACCAGAAGCAGGATTCTTTAGAAGAAGCTTTTAGTCAACATCTACAAGCAAGCGATTTACATATCGAAAAGGCATTGATTGGTTTTCATCAGCTTTTCTTTTCCCTTCCTCATGCTCCACAGCGAACACGTAAGCATATCGCTACACCTGTACGTAAGTCAACCTGCAAACGACTGTGTATGTTCTTGCGCTGGATGGTTCGTAAGGATACGCAAGGGGTTGATTTTGGTCTGTGGGAGAAAATAAAGCCTAGCCAATTGCTACTGCCTCTAGATGTACATGTAGACCGAATTGCGCGTCGTTATGGCTTGGTCAGTCGCAAACAGACAGATTGGAAAACAGTTCTTGAACTCAGTGCTTCGTTGAGAGCTCTAGATAAGAGTGATCCTGCTGCTTATGACTTTGCTTTATTTGGAATTGGTGTTACTGAGAGTCAAGGACTAGGATAAGCTTACTGAAGTAGTTTGGATACTGCTGTCGATAATAGCTGTATTTGTTGGCTGCTACAAAATCCTTGTTACCACTACTCATCAATAGAAAAGTAAATAAAAGGCATAAAACTAGAAGAGCCTAATAAATAACTTCGTCTCCAAACCACTCCTATATAAAAAGTATGCAGATGAAAATTTTGTACCTAATTATTCCCCTGATATTTATTTTTTCTACTGCGCAAGCACAACCTCAATTACATGATAATACCAACTGTTCCGGGTCTTTTATTGATCTTCAGACAGATAATGAGGGGGAACGCCAAACAATTGCTTTAAACATATCTAATGTAGGGGGACAAGGATTAAAGTTATCTTGGAAAAAATCCAATAATCAATACTTTATATTGATTGAGGCTCCTTCTAAAAACCGCCTATTGGTTAGAGAGGGCAATCAGGTTGCTTTCTTATCTACTAGAGGGGGACAACGTACCTTCCGATTCAATCAGAATAGATTCAAGAAAGGGGATCAATATGAGAATATTCTAACACTTACCAATGCAGAGCTAGAGTGGTTTTCCAAGGTGCAAATCCGCCAAGTTCGAATTGTTCCACCTGAATCCAAGAGCATCAAGGCAATGTCTATATTTACCCTTTCTGTGGATTTAGTTGCTCAATCACAACGTCTCGCGTATTGTTTGGCCAATGTAGATACAGAGAATGTTAGCAGAGCAGATACCGAGTTATTAGGACAGGAAAGATGTGCTGCCTTAGCCTTAGAATTGCGTGCTACACAACGTCTTTTAGAACAGAATACTAACTCACAATGGGAGGACCAAGCCTATTTTTACTTACAAAAGGGAGATACCACAGCCGCAGAACGGACTCTTCTGAGTGTACAACAAAAAATAGAGCAAAAAGGAGACTTAACCCATAAAGAATATCCTCAACTAGTCAATAATCTAGGAGATTTATATGCACAACAAGGTAAGATAGAAAAGGCATCTGTTTATTATGAAAGGAATCTAAAGTTACTGGAAGGGGTATATCAAAAACAGCATCCTGTTTATACAGAAACATTAGGAAAGTTAGGGAAATTATACATTGATAGAGATCCCCAAAAAGCAGAAACTTATTTTCTTCAGGCACAGAAACACTTAGATGACAATTATACAAGGAATCATCCTCAAAGAGCTCAAACTTTACAGAATTTACTCAATTTTTATAGGATTACAAATGACCAAGAGCAAGCTAGAATTTTTTTGCTAAAGCTAGTTCAACAGCTTCTTTATCAGTTATACAGTTATTACCCATCCTTGGATGAAATACAACGGTACCAATTCTTAGATAATATCAATGAAATTGCACATCAGTTTCATTCTACAGCCATTCCATTTACTCGAAAAAATCCTGCTTTAGTGCGTGAAATGGCCAACCTAAATCTTACGCTCAAAGGATTAGCTCTAGAAAGTTCTGTGAGTAAAAAGATGAGTGTTTTAGCTAGTCAGGATACTAGTATTACCATGAAATATTATCAGTGGTTAGGACTCCGTAGACAACTTAATCAAGCTAATTTACTGCCTGAGATGCAGCAGAGAATGATGGGACTCAATGCAGAGGAGTTAACTGCTAAGGTACATACTTTAGAGCAAGAATTAAGCACTTATTCTTTTCAGCTCAATCACTTATTTGATACACAGGATAAGATTTTAGATGTAGACTCCTTACGGTTGCAGCTTGATAATAATGAGGCTGTTATTGATTTTATGCATTTTAGGAAACACAATGGAAGAGATTTTACCGATACTATTCAATATTGTGCTTTGATTACTTATTCTGGATATCACTTACCCGTTTTGGTACAGCTAACTAATCAGAAAGCACTAGAGTATTTGCTAGATTCAAGAATCAAGATACAAACTCTAAATTATGTTACAGATCCTGTCATGAGTCATGATCTATATCAAAAAATTTGGGAACCGCTAGAACCTTATTTGTCTATGGCGAATATAGAGAAAGTGCATATCTCACCAAGTGGTTTATTACATCAGATCTCATTTGCAAGTCTACAGACCAAGAAAGATGGAAAAGAACTACTTATGGATAAATATGGAATTATCTACCATAGTTCACTTAGAGAGTATTTGGATCCCAATGAAGGACTTGTACTTGATACACAAAAAATTGTCCTAATTGGTGGAGCTGATTTTAATGATAAGGTTGATACAACGATGAGTGATACTATGGTTATGGATAGGACTCCGTCTATGTATGATGATATTCGTGTACCTTCTTATTTCTTTCCAAAAACAGGTCTTTATTTTGATATTTTAGAAGGAACAAAAACAGAATTATTAGGAGCAAATAAGTTGTTGAGCAAAGAAAAAGATTGGAAAACCTATTTATATACAGGTAAAGATGCTTATGAATATACCTTAAAAAAACACAGTAGTTATGATGCACCTCAGATTTTGCATATTGCTACACATGGTTATTTTTTGGCAGCTCCAGACAGCTTAATTCACAGTCCAATAAGTCCCTTATTGCGTGTAGGTCTAGCGTTGAATGGAGCTAATAAGACTTGGAATTCAACTAATCCAATTGTCAAAACCAAAGGTGATGGAATCTTGACAGGCTATGAAATAGCAAATTTAGATCTACTGAAAACACGTCTCGTAATTTTATCTGCCTGTGAAACAGGTTTAGGTGATTTGACAAATAGTGAAGGGGTTGATGGTCTACAGCGTGCTTTCAAATCAGCTGGTGTACAACAAATGATTGTAAGTTTATGGAAAGTGCCTGATGAGGAAACAGCTATTTTGATGCAATTATTTTATAAAAAGTATATGAAGTACAAGTCTGTTACCAAGGCCTTTGAGTTGGCACAGAAAGAAATGCGTAAACGTTATAAACCTTACTATTGGGCAGGATTTAAGCTAATCCGTTAGGTAGGGACTTTTAGTGTTAAGTAGGGAGGTTAGCTTCGCTGAGTCCTTTGGGGTCTTCGTCATTCTTGGTTGCTGACAACCCATACAGTCCGCTTGATCCAGTGGGGAAGATTTTGCTAAGTTTTTAGAGAAACTGAGTATTGATTATTACGTTTGATAGCACATTTTTCACGTGATTTATCCAAACTCTAAAAAGAAATCACCCCACTTTTGACTATAAAGTGCAAAAGCAGGGTGATTTTTTTAACTCACATTGCAAACAGTTAATTATCAGTGGAATATTTTAATACTGAACCACGAAGTGTTCTATAATCTTCTGAGTTAGTCTACAATCATAGTTTGTCGGTTCAGCTGTTGCTGAACTATGTTTTGAGGCAACTCTCTGTCTTCATATTGCTGATTACGAAGTTGAGCCCTGAAACCAGCATCCTCAATGGCTTTTTGTATACCATCTGCTGTAAAACGGAAGGCAGCACCAGCCGCAGAAACTACATTTTCTTCAATCATAATACTCCCAAAATCATTAGCACCACTATGTAAACAAGCTTGAGCAACTTGTTTTCCTACAGTCAACCAAGAAGCTTGAATATTGGTAACATTAGGCAACATAATTCTACTCATGGCAATCATCCTAATATATTCATCGCCCGTATAAGTACCACGTTTGTTTACCAAACGCTTCAAGATTGTGTCTTCATCCATAAAGGGCCAAGGAATAAAAGCAATAAAACCCTTAGCATGAGCTGGTTTCTCATCCTGCACTTCGCGCAACCAAACCAAATGTTCCATACGCTCATAGTTCGTCTCAATATGACCAAACATCATCGTTGCAGAAGTCGTAATGTTTAACTGATGTGCAGCACGCATAACATCCAGCCATTCTTTACCTGTACATTTACCACGAGAGATCTTACGACGTACTCGGTCATTCAGAATTTCTGCACCAGCGCCTGGTAAGGAATCTAAGCCTGCTTCAGACAAGGCTTTGAGTACCTCAGTATGACTTTTATTACCTAGTTTTGCGATATGTGCAATTTCTGGTGGTCCCAAAGCATGCAGTTTTAGGTTGGGGTATAATTCCTTGAGTTGACTGAATAGGTCACAGTAATAATCCAGGCCTAGATCTGGATGATGCCCCCCTTGTAGCAAGAGTTGTTCTCCACCATAAGCAAAAGTCTCTTCAATCTTCTTTTTGTATTGTTCTATACTAGTTACATAAGCCTCCTTGTGCTTAGGTTTTCTAAAAAAGTTGCAGAACTTGCAATTCGCTATGCAGACATTAGTTGTATTAGAATTTCTATCAATGATCCAAGTAACTTTTTTATCAGGAACATGATGGAATCGGAGTCTATTACCTACATACATAAGCTCTGCAGTAGTTGCTTGTTCAAATAAATAAACACCTTCCTCAATACTTAAATGTTCTAATTGGAGTGCCCTGTGCAAGAGCTCATCAATTTGTTGCATATCCTTTATTTTTTGTCTGATACTGATAATTTTATCAAAGATACTTCTTTTCGGATGAAGATTTAGAAGTAAAGTTTCATTTTTTTCTGAATCTTCTGAATAATGCTATTAAAACATTAAAAAATCACAAAGGTTCAGCAACATAAAAGTGAAAGTTTTTTAAGAATTTTTTAATTTAAGTGAACTAATTGTAATTATACTTAGTTTAAAAAGTAAGCTAAGTATAGAAGCCCTTATTATTTTACCCTTTTAAACAAATATTAGATGAGTAATAACAGAGAAAGAGACCTTGTATTAGCCCCTAATGAATATGCTTTTATTTCGGATCAGACTAAGGGTAATGTAATTGCCTATGTTGGTCCTTATAAGACCAGTATGGCAAATACAGACAAACCTGTAGTATTCAATCGTCGCTCCAAACGTTTTGAAATTTCTTCTTTAGAAGATTCTATTCAGACTTTCGCCACAGCTCCAGAAGGTTGGTATATTATACTTAAAAACCCCGCAGTAGATGGCAAACAACCTCAAGTGGGTACATCTAATACACTCACTCATTTAGATATTGGGCGCAAGGTTAACTTACCAGGACCTAAGTTTTTTGCGCTTTGGCCAGGGCAGATGGCTCAGATTACAGAAGGTCATCACTTACGTTCTAATGAATATTTAGTGGTTCGTATTTATGAGGCAGAACAAGCACGCAAGAACTGGGATAATGCGGTAATTACACCACAAAATGCCAACCTAGATGGAGAGAATAATCAAGATTTGGTCGGTGAGAATATTAATAGTCAGGCTTTAACTATGGGGCAATCTCTGATTATTAAGGGAACTAATGTTTCTTTTTATATTCCTCCAACAGGTGTAGAAGTAGTTAAGGATAAGAACGGAAATTTCGTTCGTCAAGCAGTTACTTTAGAGCGTCTAGAATACTGTATTTTATTAGATGAGGATGGAAATAAGCGTTATGTTACAGGTCCAGCAGTGGTTTTCCCTAAACCTACTGAGCAGTTTGTAGAGAAGAACAATTCTAGAAAATTTAGAGCAATTGAGCTGAATGAAAATAGTGGAATTTACATCAAAGTAATTGCACCATATACAGAAGATGGTCAGGAATATAATGTAGGTGATGAGTTATTCATTACAGGCAAAAAACAAATGATCTATTTTCCAAGACCAGAGCATGCTTTGGTGAAATATGGAGAGCAGGAGATTTATCATGCAGTTGCGATTCCACATGGTCAAGGACGTTATTTCTTGAATAGAAATGATGGTAAAATCTCTTTGGCAGAAGGTCCACGTATGTTTTTACCTGATCCGCGCGAAGCTGTAATTGTGCGTCGTATTTTGAGCCCAAAACAAGTCAATTTATGGTTTCCAGGTAATAAAGAAGCAGCAGATTATAATCGAAAGCTACAGGAATTATCAGAATTACAAAATAGAAAACAGAAGGAGAGTGCTAAGAAAAGACGGGACAAGCGTTCTATGCCGCCATTGCAGCAACAGCAAGCGATTAGCAACTATGATTTGGAGCGTTTGAGTGAGGAAGAAATTGAGGAAAAAGAGATTCCTAAGGGGGTAATGGGCAATTCGATTACACGCAAAACTAGTTTTACGAAGCCTAGAACGATTACTCTAAATGATAAGTATGAAGGTGCAGTGACCATTGATGTTTGGACAGGTTATGCCGTATTAGTGACCAGTAAAACAGGAAATAGAAAGGTGATTGTAGGACCTCAGACTTATTTGTTAGAATATGATGAGGTATTGCAACCTACACAGCTTTCTACAGGCACACCTAAAACGGATATAAATCTAATGAAAACGGTTTATCTACGTGCCTTAAATAATAAGGTATCGGATAAAGTGACTGCTGAAACAAAGGATTTCTGTGATGTTACTATTACCTTATCTTATCGAGTAAACTTTACAGGAGAACCTGAAAAATGGTTTGATGTAGAAAACTACATAAAGTTTCTGACAGATCATTTGCGTTCTGTAATCCGCAATGCAATGAAGCAATACAATGTAGCTGATTTTTATGCCAATGGTATTTCAATTATCAGAGATATTGTATTGGGCAAACGTGAAGAAGAGGAGGGACGTACAGGTTGGTTGTTCAAGGAGAATGGTATGCATATTTATGAGGTAGAAATTTTGGATATTGAAATTTTAGATTCTACTATTCATCAATTGTTATACAAAGCTAAACATGACGAAATTCGTAAGAATTTGGAATTGAGCAATCGCCAAAAAGAGTTAGAATTTACAGAGAAAGCTGAGCAGATTGCACAGCAAATTGCTAAAACACAAGCAGAAACACGCCAGCAAGCTGTGGAGTTGAAAAAGGCAGAAGCTAACAAGCAATTAGAGTTAGATTTAACTCGCTTGGAGGCAGAGCGCCAAGTGCAAGAAAGTGAGTTGAAAACTTTGTTAGATGAGCAAGCAAAACAGTTTGAAATCAATCAGAAAAAACTAGAAAAAGATCGCAAAACGCAAGAATTGCAATTAGAAATTTCTGATCGTTTGATGAAGCAACGCTTAGAAGAATTGCGTGCTGAGGTAGAAGCTGTTGCTCAAAAAGCAGATGCTGTTTCTCCTGATTTGATCGCTGCATTACAAGCCTTTGGAGACAAAGCTTTGGCTGAGAAAATGGCTGAAACTATGGCGCCATTGTCTATCATCGGAGGTAAGAGTATTGTAGATGTTTTTGCGAATTTGCTGAAAGGCACACAATTAGAAAAAGTGCTGAAATTGAAAGCTGCTGATAATGACACTGATGAGGCTTAATGCTAACTTGAAATAAGTTAATATGGAATCAAATCCTAAATCTTTTATAAGGTTTGGGATTTTTTTTTGAAAAACTAAAAAGTTTTTCTTTTTTTATGTCGTTGTAAATCAATTGGTTATGTTTTATTTTGAAGTTTTTTGAAAAA
>JAKVCT010000161.1 GCA_022448995.1 Saprospiraceae bacterium | reverse complement strand
CAAAACGCCCAATAGCTTTTACTAGACCCTCTTCCTCTAGCTGTGATTGATACTTATTGATGTAAATAATCGCTTTGACGATTTGAGCATTTTGCTTGCTGTTTTTTACATCTTTCTTGATGCGTTCATACAAAGCTTCTGTCTTTTCTAGAGCGGATTTGGGGCGACCAATACCTTGTAGGGAATCAATGGTTTTCCATTGTGGTGCATAGTCATTTGCATTTTGAGCAAAGAGGGTAGATCCGCTTAGGAAAAAAGCAAAAAATACCATCAAGGACAAATGGATAACTTTCATGGTGTGTCATAGATTTTAATACGGACTGTCAGTTCCGTATAAGTAATTTATCAGTGTAGCTGTTTTACTGATACTTTACTTATGATTTGATAAAATTAGGTTCTGATTGTGATATCGTATAAATTACTAAAACTCCTTCTGAATTAAAAAAGATAGGTCATTTAAGTATTGTGTTTGTGGTGTGATATACAGATATCTAATCTATATTCCAAATGTTAATCAATAGGATGTGTAAATGTACGTTTTTGGTGGGTATTTTTCATTCTTTATGAAATTAATCCTTTTGTTTTTGTTTTTAATGTTTTGATATTCAGTGTTTTGTGTTTTGTGGTGTTGAGTGGATTGATGAATGAAACTAGTTTGAAATAGACCTCTCTATATAAAAAAACAACCCTCGCTAGCCCAGCGAAGGTTGTTACACTCTATTCGAAAATTGATTTACGGTATCTTAATATATCTTGAATAGCCTCAGGCTATTTTACGTTTTCTATTATTCAATGATGATTCTCTCCGTAAGCAAACCTTTATCTGTTTCGATCCGCAAGAGATATACACCAGCCTCATAAGCAGAAACATCCAAGTTGACTAAAGAAGAAGAAGGTTGTTGAATACTAGTAATAAGTTGTCCTAAAGTATTGTATAGAGACAAACTTCTTATTTGGGTTTTTTGAGCTTGTAAGAATAGTTGATCCTTAGTAGGATTTGGATAAACAACAACCTTTGGTTTTTCTTCTTTTAGTGTAATGCTAGAGGTAGAGGTATCAGCAGTGATACTTAATGTTCCGATTAAGCTATTGACAGGAATTTCATTATTGTCAGCATCAATTAAACGTATGTTAGAAATAATCATTGGCATATCTACTTGGCTAGATGCTCTGGATCTTAATACCTCATCATGGATCGTAATAAACACAGTAGCAATCTGTCCATATCCCGAAATATTTTGGCGATCCTTACGGGCTAATGCTACATCAATATTTCCTTTTGTCTCAAAATTCTTTTCTAGGGTTAGTAAATCTGTTCCTAACCAAGAATTATCAAAATCAACGTCTACTGTACTTGCATTGATCAAAGCAGGATCATAACTAAGGGTGAAAGCAACCCCATAAATGTCAGTTGCAGGACTAACTGTAGAACCTAAATTGATGGGTACTCCAATACGTTGCCCCTCATAAGCTGTTAGATCTCTTGGCCAAAATGGAACTGCATTTGGAGAGTTGCTACTGCTGTTACCTGAGCGGAAATAAGATTGTCCATAGTTGAGCAATATGGCATTCACATCATTAATACCAATTGTACCATCACCATCTGTATCAATATGTTTGTGATCAGGTAAACCAGACAAGTTGATATTCCAATCTGGAGCGCTCTGGCCTTCCCAATTGGTTGTTGCATTGGGGCGAACCGATCCAATATCACCAAAAGCTAGAGCAATACCTAATAAGTCAAAATTATTGGCAACAGTATTATCATCAGTATCACCCGGCCAAACACAACCCTGCGTATAAGGGACTAGGATAGAATCTACGGTAGCAGTTGAGCCATTATCATCTGTAATAGTTACACTGTAGTAACCTGGACATAAGCTTGTATTCACAGAGTTGGTACTTCCATCATTCCATAAGAATGTATAAGGTGCTGTCCCTCCTAGTGCAGAAAGTTCAATAGCGCCTACACAAGTGGGACTATCACAAGGTATTGCATGAATAGAATCCACTATTCCTTGTAGGCTACAGATACTTGCTGTATCCAAGATAGTTAGAACAGATTGGCAGGTGGATGAATTTCCTCCCAAATCAATAACTTGAAGCTGAACGGTATGCGTATTTAATAAATGACTACAATCAAAGGTCTTATTAGCCAACCCGTCTATAGTCCATGCTGCAATTCCACAGGCATCAGTAGCCGAAGATAAATCAGAAGGATTTACACTAGCAGTTCCAGAAGCATCCAAATGGAACGTAGCATTGGCATTACAGACCAAGGAAGGGGATTGAGGGTCGTAGATTGCCACATTAGCTGTACAGGTATTAGTGTTCCCTGCACTATCCACTACCATAAGCGTCAAAGGGTAAGTTCCACCCAAATCACTACAATTGAAGGAGACTGACCCCACACCATTAATATTGGTAGACATAATACCACAGTTATCATAACTTCCATTATCAAGATCTGCTGCTATAATATTTGCACTACCCATTGCGTCAAGAGGTGCCGAAATATTTTGACATATTGCTACAGGATTGATAGTGTCCACTGCAGAACAAACCAGTGCATTTGTATCAATAACATTGATAATACTTGGACAGTTACTAGTATTCCCACTCACATCAAATACCTCTAATATTACAGGTAGAGAACCTATATCTGCTGTGGTAAACGTAAGACTACTTCCTCCTCCAATTAGCATATTTACAGTTCCACAGTTGTCACTACTTCCATTATCAATATCTGTCGCAACTACGGTTACCAGTCCACTAGGATCCAAATAGGCATTATAATTTGATTGGCAAATGGCAACAGGACTGATATTATCTTCCACCGTAACTACCGAACTACACAAATCAGTCGTACCATTATTGTCAACGATTGTAAGTATGGTTGCATTAGTCCCAACATTAGCACAGGTATAGATAACATTACTCTGACCATTGATGAGTAGTTGAGCAATTCCTGCATTGGCAGTACTTCCATTGTCTATATCAGTAGGTAGGATATTAACTACTCCACTAGTATCCAGAGTAGCTGTATAATTTTGACAGATTGCATTAATTGTACTGTTAGATGTTCCTACCGAAATGACAATATCAGCAGAAATGCCTGAACCATCAGTAGCTGTAGCGGTTACCACAACAGATCCTGTACTTAAACCTGTCAATAAACCTGTGATAGGATCAATAGTGGCAATACTTGTGTTAGATACTGTCCAAGTTACATCTTGAATAGCTGCATTGAGCGGTGTAATTGTTGCTAACATTTGGAGTGTATTCCCTAGTGATACAGATGTTGCACCACCTTGTCCTTGAACCGTAATATTACTAACTAATCCAGAGCCCAAAACATTGATCTGTGCAAGGCAATTACTTACATTGCCCGATACATCAGTTACAGAAAGTGTTGCTGTTTGTGTTCCTAAGTCAGCATTTGTATAGTTATGGCTACTTGCATTATTTATTTGCAACATTGCTATGCCACAAGCATCAGCGCTACTTCCGTTGATAGAGGTCGGTAATACGGTGACATTACCTGTAGCATCGAGATAAGCATCGTAGTTTTGGCAAACAGCTGTAGGGTTGGTGGTATCTATCACTGTGACTGTTGAGGTACATGAACTTTGATTACCACTGTTATCCATGACAGTTAAGCTTGTTGTTTGAACACCAATATCGCCACAATCAAAAGTATCTTGTGGTTGACCATTGATTAGGTAATTAGCTATACTACAATTGTCACTAGAAGCATCGTTTAATTCAATAGGATTAACCACTGTTATTCCAACATTACTAAGGGGGACTGTAATATTGTTACAAGTAGCTACAGGAGCACTAATGTCTTCAATTGTAACGATAGCAGTACAAGTGTCTAAATTCCCATTGATATGTTCTCCAATTAACATAACCGAATTTATACCAATATTAGCACAATTAAAGCTTACTGAAGATGTACCAATACTGTTGAGATAGAATTGAGAGACATTAGTACTTCCGTTATCTAGATCTGTTGCAGTAATAGTTGCTGTACCTAAAGCATCTAAACTAACAATTATATTTTGACAATTTACATTTGGCGTTTGTGCTTGAATGCTGATAGCTGTTCCTATCCATAAGAGGAAGGGAAGTATGCTGTAGTTGAATAAATGGTTGATACTTGCTTGTTTCATGTCGTTTGTTATTTTTGAGTCATCTAGTCCTGCGAGAAGGATAGAGAACATCATAAGATCAAAACAAATATATTTCTTGAATAGTATTGATTCAGTATATGCCATTGCCGACTTCTGACATTACAAATATCTAACAGCTTAAGATTAAAAAAAAGGATAAAAATGGCTTATTATATTATAGTTTAATTTTTATTTTATTTGTTAAATGTATTAATTTATTAGTTTTATGAACTATATTGTACTCAGATTAATATTATAGTTATTAATTTATTTTAATGTATTTTTAGGATTTAATCCTAATTTTTATTAGCGCAACTAAACCTATGCATAATTCAAAATTATTAGATCTACTGCGAAAAATGTCTTCTAGAGAACTAAAACGTTTTTCTGAATATATACATTCTCCTTTTTTTAATAAACATAAACAAACTACAGAACTTTGTGATTACTTATTGAAGCTCGCACCTAGTTTTAACCATCCTCGTAAATTACAAAAAGAACACATCTTTAAGAAGATATTCCCAAAAAGAGACAGCTTTGATGGAGTTACTTTTCATCGGACGAGTTCACTTCTCCTCAATTTATTACACGATTTTTTAGTAGATACTCATTGGCAACAGCAGAAAAAAGAGCGTCAGGTTTGTTTATTAAAAGAATTGCGAAAACGGAAAGCAGAAAAAGATTACCACCTAATAGCTAAACGTTATAAGACCGAGCATTCGCTTCCTGAGTCGCATGAAGATTTTTATTGGAATACTTTCACCTATTATTCAGAACGTGATATTCATTTTGTTGGAAACGGAGGACGAACCTTTGATCTCAATTTTCAATTAGCCAATGACCAACTAGATATTTTTTTTATTATCAAGAAATTGCAGATTGCTTGTGATATGACTAGCCGAAATACCGTATTTCGGGCTGATTATAAGTACCCCTTGGTAGATGAAATTTTGGCTTATGTCCGTACAAATAAGGAAATTCAGTTACCAATTATTATGATTTACAGCACGATTTTGGATATGCTAAAAACGGATTCTCCCAAACAAGCCACTTGCTATCAAAAACTTAAGGAACTATTGGCAAACAATAATCATATATTGAGTCAGGATGAATTGCAGAGTGTCTATGCTCATGCCTTGAATTTTGCTATTCAGCAAATTAACCGAGGAAATAAAGAGTATTATCAAGAAGCATTGGATCATTACATGTTTTCTGTAGAACATAAATTATTATCCGTAGATGGTTATTTATTAGCAATGGCTTACAAAAATATTGTAGCTATTGCACTTACTTTAGAAAAGTACGAATGGACACAGAGTTTTATTGAACAATACAAAGATTTTTTAGATCCAAATATTCGCGAAAATGCCTATTCTTATAATTTGGCTTATTGGTATTTTGCTTTAGGTAAATATGGTGAGGCTCTACAGACTTTACAGAGTGTGAACTTTGTAAAAGGGGAGTATTATATTACTTCCAAAACTTTACAGCTTAAAAGTTATTATGAATTAGAAGAGTCAGAAGCTTTGTATTCTTTGATTGATGCTTTTGAGAGCTATATTCGTCGTAACAAGCAACTCTCAATGTATCGTAGAGTGGCTACGTCTAATATGTTAAAAATAGCTAAACGTTTACAAAAGCTAAAGGATAAGCAATGGACACTAAAAAAGGAAAAATTACAAGAAGAGAAAAAGAAACTGTTTCAAAAAATAAAACAAACAAGTCCTTTGAGTAATAAATTTTGGTTAGAAGAAAGACTAGAAAAAATGTAAACAAAAAAGTGTATTTTTTGTTTGCTTTGTAAGAATAATTTGAACACTTTTGTTTTTTGTGTTTACTCTCCTAATATAACGTACTAAAAAAAAACAGATCACACAACTGGCATTTACACATTTTTTTGAGAAAAAAAAATACTTTGCCCTAAAAAAGAAAAAAGAAAAAATATTTACACTTAATTAATTGATTTATAGTTTTTTATGTCTGTGTGGTATACAGATAAGGATTTTAACTTTTCTTATTTTGAAAGAAATCAACTAACTTTGAATAGAGAACAAAATCGAACTAAAGTGGTTTTAATGGAAAGTCCGATAGATAGTGACTTTCTGTGAAATAAACACGAATAATTGAAACAAAATCATTCATAAAACGTAAACGTACAATATATAAATAATGGCAAAAATAGAACCTATTTTAGAGGAAAATGAAAGTCGTTTTGTGCTGTTCCCTATTCAATATGATAAGATTTGGGAAATGCGCAAGAAGGCATTAGCTTGTTTTTGGACCACAGATGAGATCGATTTAGAATCTGATTTACAAGATTGGCAAAATAAGCTAAACGACAATGAACGTCACTTTATTAAGCATGTCTTGGCATTTTTTGCAGCAAGTGACGGAATTGTTAACGAAAATTTGGTATTGAATTTTTATAAGGATGTTCAAATAGCTGAAGCACGTTCCTTTTATTCAACTCAAATCCAAATCGAAGATATTCATGCGGAGACCTACAGTTTATTGATCGATACATATATTAAAGACAAGGCAGAAAAAGAAGGTTTATTCAATGCGATGTCAACTTTACCTTGTGTAGAGAAAAAGGCAAAATGGGCATTGGATTGGATTGATAATGCACCATCTTTTGCACATCGTTTGATTGCTTTTGCTGCAGTAGAGGGTATTTTCTTCTCGGGGAGCTTTTGTTCTATCTACTGGTTGAAGAAACGTGGTTTGATGCCAGGCTTAACGTTTTCTAATGAGTTGATTAGTCGAGATGAGGGAATGCACTGTGATTTTGCTTGTTTGTTGTATTCTATGTTGGAAAACAAATTAGAAGAGGAAGTCTTAAAGAAGATTATCATAGAAGCTGTAGATTTGGAGAAAGAGTTTGTAACAGATGCTTTACCTGTTTCATTGATTGGAATGAATGCAGCCTTGATGACAGAATACATTGAGTTTGTAGCAGATCGTTTATTAAACTCACTAGGTTTAGAAAAACAATATGGAACACAAAATCCTTTTCCTTGGATGGAGATGATATCTTTACAAGGAAAGACTAATTTCTTTGAGAAGCGAGTGGGAGATTATCAGAAGGCAGGAGTTATGGCAGACCGATCTAAGCAGATTTTTTCTTTGGATGAAGATTTTTAATCAATAGAATATAGTCAGTATATATTTTTCATACACTCAACACAATCAGATTTTATGAATCCATTACATCTCAACATCCATCATGCTATACAAAATCGTTTATTATTGGAGTTCAATTATGCAGATGAGGGAACTCGAGTAGTAGAACCATTTTGTTTTGGTCTAACACGTGCAGGAAATTTAGGATTAAGGGCATATCAATTAGGAGGGTATACCAATACAAGCAAACCTGACTGGAAACTTTTTGATTTGGCAAAAGCCAAAGATATTAAGGTTTTAGCGAAAAAATTTGAACCATCAGTACGAACGGATTATAGTGTAGGAGATAAGCATATGAAAACAATATATATACAAGTCTATTAAAGAGCAAGTTACGATATAGTCACAAAAGCTAGGTTAAATCACTTTGTCTAACCTAGCTTTTGTATTTTGAGGTTATTGAAGTAAGAGAACATTTGGACTATTACCTAATGCTGTGTAATAGGTTTAATAGTTCGTTGATTTCTCAATTTTATAGTGATTGGTCAAGTTTTTTGGAGTTAGTTCTGTGTTAACTAAATGTTTAAATACTTATATTACATAGTGCTTTCAAAAAACTTCTTCACGAAATTACTCGGTAAAATTTCCAAAAATCCTAGTGAAGTCAATCCTTTGAGAATGACAGTTGCAAGTTAATTTAACGAAGTTGCCCAACAACTTTAACAACAATATATAACATACTACAAATAATATGCAAGTAATAAAAAGAGGTGGACAAAAGGAAAATGTAAGTTTTGATAAGATCAAACGGAGGATAGAATATCTCTGTAATGGTCTAGATACACGCTATGTAAACGTAATTGAAATCTGTAAAAAAGTAATACAAGGACTTTATGACGGGGTTTCTACTACTGTATTGGATAATCTAGCTGCAGAAACTGCAGCAACGATGGCTACCCAACATCCAGATTATGCAATTTTAGCAGCGCGAGTAGCAGTATCAAATTTACATAAAAATTCTAGTAAATCTTTTTCCAAGACAATTAAGCGATTACATGCTTATATTGACCCTAAGACTGGGCAGAATGCTCAGTTGATATCGGATGAAACTTTTGAGATCATCTGGAAAAACAGAAAGCAATTAGATGCGACTATTGATCACAGCAGAGACTATGAATTTGACTTCTTTGGTTTCAAGACTTTGGAACGTTCCTATCTATTGCGTATGGATGGAAAAGTAGTGGAGCGTCCACAGTATATGTTGATGCGTGCTGCTGTGGGAATTCATGGAAAGGATATTGAGGCTGCTATTCAGACTTATAATCTGATGTCAGAGAAATGGTTTATTCATGCAACCCCAACCTTGTTTAATGCAGGAACGCCCAAACCTCAGTTATCTTCTTGTTTCTTACTCAGTATGACTGATGATTCTATTCCGGGTATTTTTGAAACCCTATCTCGTTGTGCGAAGATTTCACAATCTGCAGGAGGAATTGGCTTGAGTATCCACAATATCAGAGCGAAGGGGAGTTATATTAAGGGAACAGGTGGAATGTCTAACGGTATTGTACCTATGCTAAGAGTTTACAATGATACTGCGCGTTATGTAGATCAAGGTGGAGGAAAGCGTAAAGGTGCTTTTGCTATTTATGTAGAGCCTTGGCATGCAGATATTTTTGAGTTTTTGGACCTGAAAAAGAATCATGGTAAGGAAGAGCATCGTGCGCGTGATTTATTCTATGCTTTATGGATTCCAGACTTATTTATGAAACGTGTAGAAGAGGGGAGAGAGTGGACATTGATGTGTCCTAATGAGTGTCCAGAATTATACAATACTTATGGTGATGAATTTGAAAAATTATACCTTCAGTACGAACTAGAGGGTAAGGGACGTAAGACGATCCCTGCGCGTGATTTGTGGTCTAAAATCTTAGAATCTCAGATTGAAACTGGAACCCCTTACATGTTGTACAAGGATCATGCAAATGCAAAATCTAATCAGAAGAATTTAGGTGTAATCCGTTCTAGTAATTTGTGTACGGAGATTATGGAATATACTTCCAAAGATGAGGTTGCTGTGTGTAATTTGGCATCTATTTCTTTGGCTAAATTTGTGGACAAAGACGAAAATGGTAGACTTTTCTATAATTTTGATCGCTTGTACGAGATTACTCGTATTGTTACCAATAACTTGAACAAAGTAATTGATATCAATTATTATCCAATTCCTGAAGCTCGCAATTCCAACTTACGTCATCGTCCTATTGGAATTGGAGTACAAGGTCTAGCAGATGCTATGATTCAAATGCGTTATCCGTTTGATAGCACAGAAGCAAAATTGCTAAATAGAGCTATTTTCGAGACTATTTATTTTGCTGCACTAACAGAATCTTGTGCAATTGCTGAAAAATTAGGCGCATATGCTTCTTATGAAGGCTCTCCAATTAGCCAAGGGCAGTTTCAGTTTGATATGTGGGGAGAAAAGCCATCCAGCCGTTGGGACTGGGAAGCTCTACGAAGCAAAATCAAGGAGCATGGTGTACGTAATAGTTTATTATTAGCTCCAATGCCTACTGCTTCAACTTCTCAGATCTTAGGTAATAATGAATGTTTTGAGCCTTATACTTCTAATATTTATACACGTCGAACTATTTCGGGAGAGTATATTGTTGTGAATAAGCATTTACTTTGTGATCTTATTGAGCTTGGATTGTGGGATGAAGCAATGAAAGAGGCTGTGATCGCTGCCAATGGTTCTATCCAAAATATCGATGTGATTCCGCAGGAGCTCAAAGACCTATACAAGACAGCTTATGAGATCAAGCAACGTGTGATTATTGATATGTCTGCAGATCGTGGAGCATTCATTTGTCAGTCTCAGAGTTTGAATTTATTTATTGAAGATCCAAATTTTGCTAAGCTAACTTCTATGCATTTTTATGCTTGGAAGAAAGGATTGAAAACAGGAATGTATTATTTGAGAAGTAAGGCTGCAGTCGACCCGATCAAGTTTACGTTAAGTTCCAAATATCAGCAAAAGTATGTGAAGCAAGGACAGGGAGATGGAACGATACAAAATACAGAAGAGTCAGATGGTATCTCTTGTAGTTTAGATAATCCAGATGATTGCTTGATGTGTGGCTCTTAAGATTTGATACTTAAGCCAATCACTGTATATGAATTCTAGTAGGGACTTATCTTTACTAGAATTTTTTATTAGAAGTCGTTTTAGAATTAGATTTAATGTAGACATTCAAAGGATTTATCTTAGTTGAGCTATTTAGGGTTAGCTTTGCTGAACTTTTCGAGGTTTGGTCAATTTAAGTCTCTTTTTATCGTTGATAGCAGTGTCACCAACAATAAAAAAGGTAATAAAGTGAGCAAAATCAATGAATTTGATGTGTCGAAAATGATTTTTAAACAAACTTCTTAATCTGAAATTAAAAGAGATGTCTAGCCTAACAAAAGTAATTCTGAATAAAATTGATACTAAATCATTATCCATACGAATAGAAAATATTCATCCCGATGCAGTTTCTTTAGATTGGATGAATAAATAAACTGATTTGAAGAAAAAAAGCCTTTTATTATTTAGGATAATGATAATCTTGGAGAGTATTCAGCGAGAGAAAGATGTTATTTATAAGTTATATCAAAGCATTTTTCAGTTTTTAGAACCAATTGTAGATGAGGAATATGGTGATCAAATTGAGCTGAGTAAATATACCGAGTTATCTGATTATGGAAGCTGGATACTAGAGCCTATTGCAGATAACTTACTTGCAGAAATAAACTTGGTAAATTCTGATTTAAATAATAATTGGGCAACGGGTCAACTTCAAGGTTTTAATCCTTATGAATTGGATCGATTTGAGATTCCTTATATTCAATATGAACTAAAATTTAAGGAAGAATTGTTATTAAGTAGGTGGACATAATTAATTTTATAATAATTCATAAGGTTTTTTGATGCTGAACGAGGCGAAAAACGTAGGGATAGCACCGCTATCACGAGGCTTTTTAACAAAGTGCAGTGCAA
>JAKVCT010000160.1 GCA_022448995.1 Saprospiraceae bacterium | reverse complement strand
AATTGAGCTATTTGTTAATTCCTAAGAATTAACAAGTGACCAATTATAAAATAAGGGAGTCCTAGATCTTTTGGTCAGCTTTTGCAGCAATGGCAAAAGCTGAGAGAAGAAATATGCTTAATACTGAAACAGCCTAAGTAACAGTGTAACAGTACAAATGTTTTTGTAGTTATCTGCAGCTGATTCTAAGCCAACTTTAAGCTATGTTGAGCCTAAAAGGCTCTGTTTATTAAAGTTAACTACAATCATTTTAGATCTATTCTAGGATTACAGTTGTCCTCTTACTCAAAGATATCAGTCATACTTTTAAGCAGTACTTTATATTCTTATAAAATTATTGTTGGTGAGTCTACCAACCATGTAACTGGAACCAGCCTGCTCGTTCTAGAACGTCTTTCGAGTAGTTACGACCAGTGGTGTAATAATCGACACCATAGCCCATACGATAACCATCCCAAGCTCTTCTAGGTCCACAATTATAGCCTGCACAGCCTGCTTTGATTAGTTTGAAACCAGGTTTCCAACCTGCTTTCTTTACAAAATAATTCATGCAGTTTTTCAATACAGCTGCACCGTACACAATATTTTCTTTTGCAACCGCCCACTTACCTGATTCTACAAACGGTACATGCCAACGATCATCAATTTGGAGCAAACCTCTGCCATGACCGTGATCACCTGTGCCAGAAGGACCGGGAGGAGTCAAGGCTAGTCCCCAGTGAGATTCTCTAGATCCTATACCGGCAATAACAGCAGGTGGGATATCATACTTTTGAGCAACTTTTTTAACCGTATTGCCATATTTTTTGAGTTCTTCAAGCTGTTTTAATAGACTTCTGTCCCACTTTGCATAGGAAGTTTGATAGGCAGTTTCTGGATTAGCTGGAGCTGGTTTTCTTAATAAGGAAGCCCAAGTGGAAGGACCAACAACTCCGTCAGCGACAAGACCTTTTGAGGATTGGAATAGCCGAACTACGTTTTCTGTGTAAGGACCAAAACCACCATCAGCTTTGATGCGATATCCATATCTCTTTAGCTGAGATTGTAATTCTTTCACTGCATCACGTAAATGTGGTGAGGTATGGTTATAACCATCATATAATCGTAAAGTAGGGTGTGCCATACAATTTTTGTATATCTATTTAATTAATTTTATTGCTTCTAAATTAGAAATAAAAATGCTGTATCTCAAAAATTTTGAAAAAAAACTTATCTTTTTTTATTTTAGAGGACACACTATAAAAACAGAAGTCATAAGTAAAGGACGTGTATGTTTATTTAAGTAGTTAACAGAATTAAATCAGGCGTAAAACTAATTGACTATTTGTCTCTAGACTGCCTCATGGCTAGATCTATACTTGTGCTTTACAGCGCTTTTCAGGAGTTAGTTTCACTGAGTCTTTCGGGGATTGTCTCGTTAGATCCCCAAAAGGTGTTCAACTTTATATCAGAGGATTTTGTTTAGCTAATTATTTATTTTATTTGGAGGGCTTCACAATTAAACATTCATAGATGGTTTTACGAATTTTACTCCTAAAAATCATAGGACTGAGCATTTTTTTAAGTCTTTTACACCCCATAAATGCACAGACACCTCAAGATCCGCTTCAACGTTCCCAAAGTTATATAGATAGGGCAGTTGGATTCTATGAGAATGCACAATATGAAGCTTCTATAAAAGAATACCAATTTGCTGGGCGTATTTATCGAAAAGGTAATTATGCTGAGAAATATGGTATTTGTTATAATGGAATTGGGAATAACTACATCAATTTAACGCAGTACAAAGATGCTTACATGGAATTTACCCGAGTTTTATCTCATTTTGATGAGATGACACTTGTTGATTCGTCATTTATACCTGACAGCTTGATTGTAGCAGATGCATACGAGGGGATAGGACGTTACTATATGAATGCACAAGAAAATCTATTCACTAATAGAAAGGGGCGTGGTGCAACGATTAATTATGATACTGCAATGTATTATCACCGACAGGCTTTACGTTTGAGAGATCAAATACTAGGAGATAAACACGAACAGGTAGCCTTAAGTTATTATTATTTAGCCAAATGTTTAGGCAATATCAGTCAGGGAGAGAGCAAAGAAGGAAGCCCAACACGACCTATCCAACAACAATTTGAATACCTCAAAAAAGCATTAGACTTACAGTTATCGACGATTGGAGAGCAACATTACCAAACTGCGAATACTTATGAGGCCTTAGGTAATTACTACTATGATATCAAACTAGATTATGATAAGGGGTTTGAGTATCATCAAAAAGCGTTGTCAATTCGGCAGAAAGTATTGATTGCTGCTCACCCTTTTACGGCTCGATCTTACATCGGATTAGCAACTTATTATAGAGTGATTAATAATTTTGATTCAGAACTTAAGTATTTAGAAAAAGCTCTAGAAACGCGTCTGAAAATTCTAGGTGAAGAACATAGTGCTATTGCTAAAAACTATTTCTTGTTAGCTAAAAAATACTTGAAATCTGGAGATGTTACTAATGCTTTGGATTATGCTGAACGTGCAATAACAATTTTCTCTAAGTTAAATGGAGATATTAGTAAGGAAACATCAGATGCACAGTTGGTCTTAGCTTTATGTTACCGAGCCTTGGATAAACCTCGTATTGAATTACAAATATTGAAGCAAGTCTTAAACCACCGAAAGCGAATTTTTGGTCAGCGTCATTTTAGACTAGGAGAAGCTTATATGGAATTGGGAAATCATTATGCAAAACATTTCACTAATAAAGAAAAAGGAACAGACTCCTTATTTTTGTATTATGAGAAAGCAATTGAAATATTCAAGGATCAGTTAGGAGAGGATCATTATCTGATGGGAAAGGCTTATGACAATATTGCCTGGGCATACAAGGTACGTGGAGATGAAGCTAATGAAATTCTATATTTGAATAAAGCTTTGGATAATAAACAAAAAACAGGTCAGATATCAAGGTCTAGAGGTCGTTTTGAGATGGAAGATGCAGACATGCAGTTTGCAGGAGAAGAGAGTACTACCTATGGCTTTCAGTTGTATGATACCTACTTAAATTTAGCTTATTTCTATCAACGAAAGAAAGACTATAAGGTAGCGTTGATTTATTGTCAGAATGCATTAACATCTATATCTAGTAGCTTGGATGAAAAAAATATTGAGATTTATAAAAACCCAACTGTAGGCGAATTATCTAATAACTTGGTATGGATGGAAGCAGTTTGCCTAAAGGCTGATTTACTGCTCCAAGTTTATAAAAACCAGTCTAAGGATAAGAAGGATTTAGATTTTGCCTTAGAAACGTATCAACACAGCTTATCTCTCATTGATACTTTACGAATTAAGTTTACCTCAGATGGATCTCGCCAAGAGTTAACTCGTAGGGCTATTCCTGTTTACGAAGGGACATTAGATGCTTTTTATAGATTATATGAAGAAGAACAAGATCCGAAGTATCTAACAGAAGCTTTTTTCGTGATAGAACATAGCAAGGCTTTTATTCTATTGCAAGCTTTACAAGATTCTAAGGCAAAGAACTATGGTGGTGTACCTTCCTCTCTGTTAGTAAAGGAAGAGCGTCTACGAGCTGGAGTAGCATATTATTCTAATGCTAGTAATAGAAATAAAAGTAATGAAAAAGAGTTTCAACAAAAGTATTTTCAGAAAAAGCGAGCACACGATTCCTTAATGTTATTGATAGAAAGAGAATATCCTAAATATTATACTCTCAAACACAAAAAAAGATTGATCTCGCCCAAAGAAGTACAAGACGAAATTCTAGAAGCCCAAGAAGCATTAGTTGAATATTTTTTGGGAGATAAACATCTATATATCTTTAAAATATCTAAGCAGTCTGTTCAGTGGTATCGTGTAGAATGGTCAAATAAGCACAAGCAAATGGTACATCGTTTGAGATTTAATCTGACAAACTATGCCGGGATCAAAACAGATGCTCAGAAAGCGTACAAAAAATTTGTACAAGCTTCCCATGATTTCTACACTAATATTTTTGAACCCATAGGCAACTTGGAAGCCATTGATAAGCTGATTATCGTTCCAGATGGAATATTGAATTATATTCCTTTTGAGACACTGATCCAAGAATTACCACAAAGTTTAACAACAGCAGACTACAAACAACTCCCTTTTTTACTAGAAGATTACAGGATCAATTATGGGTATTCTGCTACTTTGTTATTGGAAAATATCAAAAATAGAAGATTAAGTAATAATGGTAAGTGTATTGGTTTTGCACCTTCTTATGAAGAAGGCACTCAATCTACTCATACAGCTTTACCATGGACAAGTAAGGAGTTAAAAGCCATAGAATCAGCGTACAGTGGTACATATTACTATGATAAGGATGCAATAAAAAGTAGGTTTCAACGAGAAGCTCCAGAGTATGGAATTATTCATTTAGCTATGCACGGTATTGTAGATTTCAGGACTCCTATGCGTTCTAAATTAGCTTTTATGAATATAGATACAAATGATGTAGATCAGCAGTTTTTATATGCTTATGAGATTCATAATATGGAAATTAATGCAGATTTAGTAGTACTCTCTGCTTGTGAAACAGGTTATGGTAAAACTGTACGTGGTGAAGGTGTATTGAGTTTAGCAAGAGCTTTTATGTATGCAGGTACACCTAGTGTAGTGACCACTTTGTGGCAGGTAAATGATTACACAAGTTCTAATTTAATGATTCGATTTTATCAAAATCTCGATCAAGGGTTGACTAAGCCAGAAGCACTGCGACAAGCAAAACTTAAGTATTTAGAGAAATCTGATCATATTTCTGGACATCCAGCCTTTTGGGCTAGTTTTATTACAATTGGCTCGCCCAAACCAATTGTTGAGCACTATGGATTATGGTGGTGGGTATTTGGTGGCTTAATATTGGGAGCAATGGGTATTGGGTACTGGAAAAGAAAACAAAGACTCACAAAAGTAGATTCTAGTACGATTGAAACTATCTCTGATAGGCAGGGGAATAAAAATGCTGTAGAAACAATAATAGAAGAGAATGATACAACAAAGTCAATAGTATTAGGGGAAGATATCAACGAGGAGTGTACATCCGCAGAAGGTGTAGAAGAGGAGACCGAACTAAGGAATCACAAAGAAGAAGGTCACTCCCAAGTAGATGAAGAAAAAGAAGATGTAGAGTAAAATACTAAGAGCTTGCCTAAATTTATTATAAGTTATAATATGAAAAAACGTGTTCATATATAACAAATACGCTAAATTTAGACAAGCCCTAATTGTTTAAGTAAGAGGACAAAATAACTGCGAGAGCATTTTGACTATTACTTAATTTGTGTTTTTAGTACTTGATTATCAGTAAGTTGACTGAGCGTTGACCACAAATAATCATTCTAACTCAAAATATATTGGCTAGCTGTGTTATCAACTTCGTAGTATACCTTTAAAAAGGTAAGTCATCATCATATTCTTTAGAAGGAGCAGCGTCCGCAGAAGGGAAAGGAACATCTTCACCTGCAGGTGCACTTTGTTGTTGTACTTCATTCATGGATTCTATGCGCCAACCTCTTAGGTTAACAAAGTATTTCCCGTTCCACTCACGACCTGAAATATTGAAATGTACACGCACCTTGTCGCCTACTTTGTAAGAATCAGGAACATTACATCTATCTTGTACAAACTCAAATGCTACTTTTTGTGAATAGTTTTCGTCAGTTTCGATAACTAATTGGCGTTTCTTAAACTTGTCTGTAACTTGTTGAGTGTCGTCAATTTTTATGATTGTTCCTTCTGAAAAAAGTTTAGCCTCGGACATAATTAATTTGTTGTTGGTTGTAATAATATGCTTATACAAAATTACAAAAAAAAACGTAATAATTCAGTTAATGTTGCAGTTTTGTAAGACTATTCTTTATATTTTGCCCTCATGTGTATAATCATTTTTAATCTGTATAAGAATATGAGATATATTGGGTTTTTGTTCTTGAGTTTTTGTCTATTTTCTTGTCAAAATTCATCTACACCCACCTTTGAAGGTTATTTCCCTGAGGCAGAGCTTTGTCACCAAGAGGAACAAGCTGTGTTGATACAACAAATCAATCATTTAGAACAAACCCATGGACTAAAAATTGCTATTTCCGCAGAACACAATACCTTGAGTTGTGAGATACAACATCGAGCAAAAGAGCAATTTCCTATGGCTAGTATTTTTAAAATTCCGATTGCAGTTTGCCTAATGAAGGAAATAGATGCAGAAAAGTATAGACTAGACGATGAGATTGGCTTGACCCGTCAAGATTTGAGGCATCATAGTTACATTCGTTATATGATGAGAGGTAGGAAAGGGTTAAAAATAAGTATTCGAGAGTTAATTAAACTAGCTTTGCAAGAAAGTGACAATACAGCTAGTGATGCACTTATTCGCTTATTAGGAGGGCCCAAAGCTATTACAGCCAAACTCAAACAAATGGGCTATGATCAGCTACATGTTGATCGTTATTATATCGAAATGCTAGCCGATTTATATCAAGTTCAGTTGCCACAAAACGAAGAAGAATGGTCCTTTGAATTGATAGACGGTCTAGTACGCAAATCTACAGGAACACAGCAGCGAGCAGGTGCAGCTAATTTTCAGAAAGATCCTAAAGATAATGGTTCTACCGCTCAAATTAATCAACTCCTCAAAGCATTGACCACAGGAACCTTATTGAAAGCAGAATCTACTCAATTTCTAACCAAAGTGCTCAAAGGTTGCAAAACTAGCGAAAATCGACTAGTAGCAGGTGTTCCTAAATCTGTAAAAGTAGCTCACAAAACAGGTACCGTTCCAGGTGTAGTGAATGATGCAGGTATAATCTATTTGCCTAATAATAAAGGTGAAATTATAGTGACTGCTTTTATCAAGGAGTCTACTAAACCCAAAATGAAAAGAGATGAGACCATTATTGCAGAGGTGATGGCTCTACTGTATGAATATTATACAGAGACTTTAGATAAACCACATTTTTCTTATGTGGCAAAGGCAAGGAAGGAATGATTATATTTTGACGGCATTCTAGGGTGGTACTTCAGTGCCACCCTAGAATACCACCCTTTATACCTTTTTCAAAAATGATTAACCTAAAGGCTAACTGCTTTTGCATTATTATTGAAAATAAGCTATTTCTTTTTGCTTTGTCTTCTGCGTTTTTGTTCCTTACGCAAAAGTCCTAACTCACGACTTACTTCACCACCTACTGCAGAATTCTCCTGTGCACGGCGGATCAAATAAGGCATGACATCACGAATAGGACCATAAGGAACATATTTGGCAACATTGTATCCAGCTTTCGCCAAATTGAAGGTCAAATTATCACTCATTCCATACAATTGACAGAAATTCAGATGCGGATGATTCTTAGGAATCTCAAGTTCTTGCATCAGTTCTAGTTGATAAAGTGTACTCTTTTTATTGTGAGAAGCTAGGCAAGAGGCAATCTGTTTGTAGTTTTCTACACAGAGCTTTACAGCAGCATCATAATCTCGGTCAGAACTTGCCTTATTAGGCTGTATAGGAGAGGGGTAACCATGCTCAGCAGCTCGATTGCGCTCTTTTTCCATGTAGGCACCACGAACTAATTTTGCTCCTAATATATAGCCTTCTTTTTGAGCTTGCTCAAAAGAGGTTCTTAAATACTCTAAGCGATCATGACGATACATCTGAAAAGTATTGTATACAGCAATTCGTTCTTTGTTATAGTTTGCCATCATCAGATTGGTTAACTCATCAATTGCATCTTGAATCCAACTCTCTTCAGCATCTATAAAAATTGCTACTCCTAATTGTTGAGCTTCTCTACAGATCGTATGCATACGTTTTTGTGTACGCTCCCAAGCACCCTTTTCTGCTTTGCTCAACTCTTTTTTTGCTGTAATTTTCTCTAATAAGTCAAATTTAGCTAGAGCTGTAACCTTGCATGTGACAACAGGAACGGTGTCATTCTCTGCGGCAAACTGAATCGCTTTTAAGAATTCCAAAACCGCCTGATCAAATTCAGCTTCTGTTGATTTTGCTTCTGCTCCATAATCTAAAACCGTAGCTACTTGATATTCAGCCAAATGACGAATGTTGGGGATGCAATTTTTTAGGCTTGTTCCCCCACAGAATTGTTTAAAAACTGTTCTTTTGATGATTCCCTGAATTGGTAACCGAATTTTTAGTGCAAACAAGGTCAATTTACTTCCTATGTTGACCAAAAAAGCTTTATTCATCATTTTGAATAAAAAGATAGTTTCTTTGAGTTCTTTATCATTTTTAGGCTCAAAAGCGATAGCAGTGTTGTCTAGATCGACAAGAATTTTTTTTTGCGTATCCATATCCTAGGTTAATTTTTTAATTATTGAAGTTGTTTAAAATATCTAACCTATCTCTATAATCTATTCTTCAACAACTTCATCATAGTAAACTCGAATTGTAGTGTAAAACAAATTTAGACATGCTCTTAAGTAATTCTTAGGTAGTCCATATTTTCCAAGCTTTTTCTGCTTGTAAATGTAACATTTCTAATCCATTTTTGCTTAGACAATTTCGTTTTTCAGCCTCTTGTAGAAAGACAGTTTTTTCAGGATTGTACACCAAATCATACAAAATATGATCTTTGCTGAGTAAGTCATAATCTAGATCGGGTTTACTATCCACATTAGGAGACATTCCTAGAGGTGTAGTATTTATAATCAGTTTATAATCTTTTATTCGATCACCTATATTTCTATATTGATACCAATCCGCTTTTTCTTGTCGAGAAACATAAGAAAAACCAATATCCAATTGGTTTAGCGCATAAGCAACCGCTTTGGATGCACCACCAGTTCCAAGAATCAACGCTTGATAATTTTGCTGCTTATTTTGACCTAACAAGGGGCGTAAAGATTCCCGAAACCCATACACATCTGTATTGTATCCATAGAGTTTTCCTGCTCGGAATGCAATGGTATTGACTGCGCCAATTGCTCGTGCTTCATCTGTAACTACATCCAAATACTCAAAGATTTGTTCCTTGTAGGGAATGGTTACATTCAAACCACATAGATTCTTTTGCTGCTCAATTAAGGTAGGAAAATCATGAATAGATTCTAAAGGGAAAAGCTTATATTGTGTACCTTCGATGCCTTCTTTGGCAAACTTGCGAGCAAAGAAGCTCGGAGAGAAGGAGTGACTAATATATCGACCAATTAAACCATATAGTTTCATAATTATTTTTCTATAAATATAAAAAAACTATGACAAAGTATTTTCATTTTTGGTTGCTAATACTAGGATTATGTTGCGCTTGTGAGTCGTCAACATCTAGCGAAGAAATAAAAACAGAAGAAATAAACAACCAATCAAGTATAAAAAACGAAATGTCTGATAAGGAATATGACGTTTTTTTGGATGCTAGGTATAGGGAAGCGCTTAAGAATTTTGATGATTTAAATCAATTAGTTACAACTTGGAGATTGAGAGGGGAGAAAAAGTGTACTCAGTTAGAACAAGAAGAGTTTGTAAGAGTAGCTATGCAAAAAATTATTTATAGGATTAAGACACAGGAGTTTAAATCCTTAGTTAGTTTAGCTGCTTCTTGGCAAGAGTTTAAAACTCAATATCAAATCAGTGCTGAGATAAACACAGAGTTATATATGCTTGGAGAAAATGGTGAAGCAAGTTTAGGTCGACAAGTTTTGGTTAATAATATTTTAAGAACATATATAGAATATAAACTTAGCTTATATGAGTCTTGTGGACTAGAACTAAAAGCTAACCATTTTTATCCAGTATCGCTTACTTATAATTACCATACAAGAAAGGGGGAAAAGTTTAAGGCTGAATTTACTACGGGTAAATATTCTGAGGTAATTGATCCAGAGAATTGGAAAGTTACGGTGAATGGTCGTCCAGTTTTAAATAAGGTAAGTCAAGAAAAAACTTATTATGAAGGTAGTAAATCTCTGAAGTTACGTGTTTCTAAATTAGAACCCTTAACGGGAAAAGTTACTAACAATGAAGCAACTATTAGTTATATAATATTACCTCGACTGGATAAAAAAGTAGAATCCGATATTCCAAAAGTAGATAGAAAAAAATTTCTAGAAAGCTTATCCAAGCAGAATGCTCTTTTTCATCAATTGTTGGTCAAGCTAAAGCCGATCTTTATCAATTTCTTAGAAAAAGAATGTCAAAAACCTAGAGCTACAAAATTTAAACCTTTAATTTCTTTAGCTGAAAAGGTGCAGTATTCTTGTAAACGACTAATAGAAATTGTTGAAGAGGATGGTATTGCTGCGACATATGATTTGGCTAAGGAGTTTAATGAGACCATAGCAAAATTTATGCATGAATATGGTTCTAATCTCGAGTTGACACAGCTTGAAATTGAGTTATACAGTAATAAATATAGTCAGTTTTATTTTAGTAGAGAGATAAAAGATGCTAAAGCTTGGGGGGCATATTGGAAAAGGCAACAGCCTGTATTCAATAAAGAAAAACTTGAAATTTATTTTAAAGAAGAGCTCCAAAAACATGAAGCAAGGCTTCTTTTGTTAACTAATAAATTGGTGCTGGGACGAATTGTTTATTTTGACCAAGTAGGTGTTGAATATGCTATACCTAAAGAAATTCGAGTAGAAGAAGAATTCAATGTTACTTTATTTCCTGTAGTCTACTCTAGTCAAATTAATCCTAGTGATATCTCTTGCACTATCAATGGCAAACGACAGAAGGTAAATCAAGAAGGGCTCATTCCTTATGAGGCTGTAGCTAACGAAGTTGGGACACAAACTTTAGATGTCAAAATTACAATTCAAAACCCATTGACTCGAGAAGAGACCTTGAGCCGACGTGTATTTACATACGAAGTTATTGAATAATTAATCTATAATAACCTTAAAACTTTTTCCTTAAAACATAAAATTATGAATTACATAAAATTACTAATATTAGGCTTTTTAGTATTGTGCTTGATAGCTTGTAATAATGAAGCCAACAATCCACCAAATGGTATTAATACCGAAGGTCCTGCTACTCGAAGATCTGCATCAAGCAACCAATTTACAGAGGAGGACAAATGGATCTTACTTGCTCAGGCAGAATACATGGTAGATAAAGAAAATCTCCTATTGAATGAATCACGGGAGCTATTATTGAGTGTATTGAGTCGTTATCCGATGCCAATACAAGGTAATACCGAAAGTTTTGATGTAGACAAATTATTGGAAGTAGATTTAAAAATGCAATCTTTAATAAAGCAGGTTAAGCTAGGACGTTTTCAAGATCGTATTGCTCTACAAACAGCTTTTGATGCCATTAAGGAACAAATGCAGGCTTCTATATTGACAGGAACTAAGGAGATTCCACAGCTAGTCATTGATATAGAATTGTATAAAAATATGCATCCAGTTTTTCA
>JAKVCT010000016.1:11230-37862 GCA_022448995.1 Saprospiraceae bacterium | reverse complement strand
AATTCAAATTACTCCGTAATTTTCAAAGCTATGACCAATTTGGGAACGTTAGACAACCCCGAAGGGCTCAACGAAGTTAATTTATTTTTTAAAAAACCCATAGATTATTGATTATCAGGTATTTTACTTAATACTGAAACAGCCTAAATCAACTTTTAATTTTTCACTATTAATTTTCTAGTAGTCTTTAATCAGACCCTCTGCCAACCAATCTGCAAGTGCTTGGCGGTTACTTTTTAGTAAGATACGCTTTTGATCATTTGGATTTTGGATATTAGCTACTTCAACAAAGGTAGCAAGGGGATCTACCTCGCGTAACATATGCAAATCGCGTCCAGTGACAGTTCCATAATATTCTCCATTTTTGCGGTGAATCGCATACTTATCTTTAATTGTTTTGTGTAGACGATCAGATAAGAGCTTACCCAGTTGACTACCTGGATAATGATAAAAGAATAGATCAATACGCTGAGATTCGCTTCTGGAATCTACATGAATTTCGATCATACGTTGATACTCTACGCCCTTTTTCTCATTGGCAGCATAGAGCTCATTTATAGCATCTGAGCGCTGAGTCAAACGCTCTTTTTGGTTGAGAGGAATAGTTTTGCCGCCCCAACAAACTTCATCTACGTCACAAGTCAAAGACATCTCATCTCGAATACCATCATTAGGGTCTCTCGTAATCATATAAACCATTGCACCATGTTTGAGCAGATTGCGCGCCAAACGTAGAGAAATATCATAAGCATATTCATCTTCACAAATATTCTTACCCTGATAGGTACTCATAGCTCCTGGATCTGGTCCACCATGTCCTGCAACTATATAATATACAGCACCTGCTAGACGCTTATCTTCCAAGGGAACCTGCTCATATTTTTTTCCAAAAATTGGGAAAGTTCGATTTTGAGGTATAAACTTCTCTACCTTAGGAGTACAGGCAAAAGTACTGTAAGGCACCCAGAGCTTTTGTTTTCCTCTGCGAAAATCTTCGGTTTTGATCTTTAGTTGGGTCAGTCCATCATTGTAACGTTCTACCCGCTTAGCGGCTTGCCAAGTCTCAATACCTGTACTAGACCGAATAGATTTACCATTGAAACGATATTCGTATAATGGTAGGGTATAGGTCTTTCCTAAAATAAGTGCTGAGTTACGTTTAAGATTGTTGAGCGCACAGAATTTAGTAAAATTACAATCATGGCGTTCTAAATTATATCTAGCTAACAATAAAAAAATACCGTCTCCTTTCTTTGCTGTAGTCTTGACATAGGATCTTCTTTGAGCATAAGTCTCAATAGAGCAAAGTATTAAGAGTAAAATAAAGTAGCTATAAACTTTATATTTCTTCTGCATAATCTGATAAAAATTTTTGTAAAAATAGGGAAAAACATGATTTGTGCGAATCAACAAGCTTGTAGAAGCGAATATTTTACCAAAAAATTGACTAGGATTCTTATTTTTGCGCCATGAAAGCATTATTTACAATATTAAAAGGAGCTGCAATGGGTATTGCAGAAGTGATTCCAGGAGTTTCTGGAGGAACCATTGCATTTTTGACAGGAATTTATGAACGTTTACTCAATTGCATCAAGTCTTTCTCTCCAAAACTGATTTCTATTTTTAAGAAAGATGGTTTGAAAGGCGTTTGGCAAGCCATAGATGGAAACTTTCTTATCTTCTTATTTGTAGGGATGGGGCTAGGTGTAGTAACAGGTGTTTTAGGAGTAACCTACTTGTTAGAAAATTACCCTGTACCTTTATGGGCATTTTTCTTTGGATTGATTATCGCATCTGCTATTTACATTGGTCGTCAAATTCCCAAATGGAGAGCAGTAGAAATTATAGGACTAATTGTAGGAACTGCTATCGCGTACACCATTACGATTTTGCCTGTAGGTCAAGGTTCTGATTCCTTAGTGTTTATCTTTTTCTGCGGAGCTATTGCTATCTCAGCTTTGATCTTACCTGGTATTTCAGGAAGTTTCATCTTGTTACTCATGGGAATGTATCAAGTAATTATACCTACTGTTAAAACAGCCTTAAAAACATTTGAATCAGAAGCCCTACTTGTTTTAGTTGTCTTTGGGGCAGGTTGTATCTTGGGCTTAGCTACATTTTCCAGAGTCTTATCTTGGACTTTCAAGAAGTTTCGCAACCCAACTTTTGCCGTACTTACCGGATTTATGATTGGTTCTTTAAATAAAATTTGGCCTTGGCGCCACAATGTCAAGGGACTAGATGAAGATGGAAATATGGTTACAGATCCTACATTGATGGATAAGGTGATAGAATCGGTTAATGTTTCTCCAATGAGCTATAATGGTGATAATTATTTAGTTTTAGCAATAGTTGCTGCTGTGGTCGGGTTTGGAATTGTATTCGCTTTTGAGTTCTTTACGAAGAATGATAATAAGGAAACTGAAGCAGTTGAACATTAATTGAGTTGTTCTAATAGCCAACTTTTTTCAGGTAAACGTTGAGCGTCCAACAAAGCTTTTTTTAGGCTTTCTTGGGCGTTTTTTTTGTCCATTGTCAACTTAGTTAATTGTTGCAAAAAGGAGATGAATTGTAGATAACTATTCTGATAAACAGGACTGAGTTTTTTATGTCTTTTGATGTAACGTTTGAAACTATCTAGCAAATAATCTAAGGCTTCATATTCTTTAGATTCATAATAAACCTTCGCCAAAGTAACCTTAGTATCTATCTGCAACCATAGATCTTCTAGGTCAATTCTACTCAATAATTCTATAGCTTTTGGGTGATTTTTCTGGCTGACGTAGTACCATTTTGCTAGACAAAAATCATGGTAATCTTTCTGATATTTAGGGTGCAAATCTTGGGTATGTTGGTCTATAAAATCTTTGAGTTGTTGATAAGCCTTGAGTTTAATTGCAGTGGAAACAATATTTTTATAGGTGAATCTAGATAGCTCTCCATCTTCAAATAAATATTTTTTCTCTACACCAAATTGATACAGTTCAAAAATCTCAGCCAAAAAATCGCTTCTACTTTTGTTAATTTGCCGAATACAATAGTTGATGGAGACTCTTAGTAAGCTCCGAATCATTTCTTCATCAAAAACTTTCCAATACTCCATTATCTTTTCCTTGAGTTGATTGAAGTTTATATCATTTCCTTCATGCATGACTTGGTAGGCATAATAATACAAGGCAATACAAGGTTCCTCCAAATAGTTTTCTTGTTCAATCTTTGCTAGTATAACATCCAATAAAGCAAAGCTATATTTCTTTTGGCTCACTCTCTGATGTGCTAAAGCAATGACTGCATAACGCAAGGTATTTGCGATATAATGAATATCAAAATGATGCATCAATTGCTGCAAGTTATTGGCTGCAATTGGGTTGATACTTTCTTGCTGTGTATACCATTCCAACTCTTTTTGGTAATGTAGATAATGTCCCTCTACATCTAATATTTCAGCTTGTACTAATTGTTTTTTTAATTGGATTTCTTGTTTGTGGTAGGCTTTCGGAAGCTTACGTTTGCGGTAAATTGACAATAAATTCAAGGTCTGTTCTACCTGCTTATTTTTTGCTTGAAATTCTAATTCCAAAAACTGATTAATTTGCTTTTGAAGCATAGATAGCAAGTTATTGATGGTTTGTCGTTTGTATACTTGAGAAGGATACAGTAATTGATACAAATCTTCTAGTCGAATAATCTTTTCATTCAAGATGTATTCACTCAACTTCACCAAATGTGTAGAACTATTATGATAAGGTGAATTAATGAACAGTCCAAAACGCTTGCGTTCTATTTTAGAAAATCTACGTAAAATATCAATAACTTGGTGTTTAGACATAAGTAGTTTTTAAATCTTAAAAAATTGATTAACAATTAGATAGTATTTAAAATTAAAATTTTTTAGTCATTTTTTGTCCTTTTATATCTTTTTTATTTCTTGTTTCTTTGTGTTAGTGATTTTAATAGTCCGTGATTTTTTAACCAAAAAAAAACCTTCACAGACTATAATTACTAAATCAACTCTAAATACCCTGTAACATAAATTTTAGAAAAACTCAAATTCTCTAGCATTTTTCAAATAACGACACAACATGAAAAAACTCATTCAAATAAGCTTTTTGTTTTTATATATAGCTTTGGGACATATGTCTACTGCACAGATGTGGGAAAATAGATACAATACTAACCGAGGACTATTTCTATTCGATTGGGACTACTCTAATTCAATTGTTGATCGTACAATCGATGGGGGATTTTTAGCACAACATCCTGAAACATTATTCAATCCTGACAGGCGAAAATTACATTGTATCAAGTTTAATCAGTATGGAGAAGAGGAATGGCGCCAAGAAATTGATAATGTTGAGTTTGATCACACAAATGGAGGACGATTCTATTATCTTAAGGAGAAAGCAGGTGGAGGATACTATTCCGTTTATGGAGATAGCCTTTACACTATTCCTACACCAGGTACAGGTACAATCGGTAATTTTAGTCTAGACCATTCTTCATTTACTCAACAAATAAAACCTCTCTTAAGAGAATATGATCAAACTAGTCAATTGACAAGTGTAGTACCGATAACCTGGGACACAAGTGCAGTGGATCCATCCTTATTAAGAATTATAACTTTAGGAGACTATATTCAAACAAGTAATGGTAATTACTTGATTAGTGGTTTATTTGAGAGCCGTCTAGAAACAGGACTCACGATCAATATAGTTACTGTCGACATGATGGGCACTATAATTGGAGAAACTGTATCTTGTGAACGTCGTAAGGTTGGACCGGGTTTACTCATGGTTGATCCAAATGGGAATGAAGTGTGGCATAAGATTTATGAAGATTCTACCGTGTATTATGATGAAGATCCTGCTGCTGCTCAAAATAGTATTAGTAGATATATAGATTATAACCCATCTACAGGATTGTATGAGAGATGCGACCTGTCACCACAAGGTTTTGATTTTGAAGAGAAATATCAACAGATTGTTTCTGTCTTAGAATATCAACCAGATCAGTTTGTTTTTGTTACCCAAAATATGCAAGATTGGTTTGACGGTGGTAGTCTACAGAATAAGGAATGGATATATGCTTTGGACAATCAAGGAGAAAAGATTTGGAGTAGAGAGAAGTTTATTGAGTATAATGATAGAGTGAGGATGAAGATCCATCCAAATGGGAATCTCTTACTCACAGGAGAGATGGATTCTACCTATTTATTCGATATGAATACAGGAAATACTATTTGGAGCTATTATAATAATGGTTATGATGCTTTCGATGTATTGGGAACGAATGATGGGAGTAGCTATTTAGTCCAGTATAGTTCTTTGATTCGTTTGGATGCGTCTGGTAATGAAATGTGGAGTCGATCTTATACGAATTTCTTCCTTCCTCAACACGATGTAACTGGCTTTTCTTCCTTAATAGCATCAAATGATGATCATATTATAATGTTAGGCGGTAACAGACCAAGCTGGACTTATGAAGAAGAAGTTTTGATGAAAGTAGATAGTACAGGTCGTTTGTATCCAAATACAATAGAAGGAACTATATTCAGAGATAGTATTACAGACTGTATTCAACAAACTCAAGAAATAGGACTGAAGAGAGTTGGCTTATTAGCTACTCATCAAAATACGGGTGATACCTACTATACCGTCTCAGATAATGATGGAAGCTATTATTTAGAAGTAGATACAGGTTATTATGATGTACAAATATTTCATAACTATCTATTTTTTGATGAAAATCCAAATTGTACATTAGGGACTATAGGAGATACTTTATCCTATACGGTGAGCACGGTGGATGTCCCGATGGAAGCTGCTTTTGATTGTCCACTGATGGTTGTGGATGTAGGAACACCAGTTCTTAGACCTTGCCAACCAAGTAAATATACGGTTTCTTATCATAATTATGGAACAGTAGACGCTGATGATGTGGAAGTGTGGGTAAGTATAGATTCATACCTAACTATAGATTCTACTTCACTTCCAATTGTAGGGCAACAAGGCGATTCTATTTTGTTTGATGTTGGTCATGTAGATTGGCTAGATGGTGGAAGTTTTGATATTTGGGTGACGGTTTCTTGTAATGCAGCTTATGGGCAAACGCACTGTGTGAGTGCCTCGATTACCCCCGATACCGTTTGCCAGCCTACACCAGGCTGGGATGGTGCTGATATTCGCGTAAATGGTTGGTGTGATGGCGATACAGCACGTTTTGAGATCGAAAATGTAGGACAGAGTATGAATGCTTCACGTAGTTATCTTGTGATTGAGGAAAACATCATTAATATGACCAATAATTATCAGTTGGCGGGTGGTGATCAATTAAATTTAGGTTATAATACCAATGGGTTGACCTATAGAGTAGAGGCAGAACAGACCACTGGTCACCCTTGGGCATTGAAGTCTTCAGCAACTGTATATGGCTGTGGTGCCAATCCTGTAGTGAGCTTTGCACCAAGTATCTATTTTGATAATGATGCTTCTCCATTTTATTCCTTGAGCTGTCAACAAAATTCATATTATAATTTCTTCAATAAAGCAAATACCAATCAGCTTGCCAATGATAAACAAGGTTATCCCTTAGGTTATGGTTCTAATAATGCAATTGATCCTGGACAAGTCTTAGAATATAAGATTCGATTCCAAAATACAGGTACAGATTCTGTTTCTAAAGTAGTTGTCATAGACACTTTGGCAAGTACTCTCGATCCAACAACTATCTTGATGGGAGCAGCTAGTCACCCTTATACCTGGACTATACACACAGGAGGAATTCTAGAGGTTGAGTTTGATCCAATTGCTCTGCCTGATAGTACAACTAATGAAGTTGCTTCACATGGTTTTGTTAAGTTTAAAATTGGTCAAAATCCTACAAATCCAATTGGAACAGTTATAGAAAATAATGCAGCAATTTCTTATGATTATGGGGCACCAGTTATGACCAATACTACTTTTCATACAGTGGATACAGGTTATATCCAAGTAGATTTAATTCCAGATAATGGTGGAGGGACAAACTCTGTAAATGAGCTAGATGGTGAGATTTCTTATCAAGTAATTCCAAATCCTTTCCAAACATCAGCTATGATTCAAGTACAAGGTGTAGCAACTCAAGATATGTATATTGAGGTTTACAATGCTTTAGGTCAGCAATTACTCTTACTAGAAGACCAAGATGGAAATGGACAGTTTCCTCTACATAAAGCAGATTTGAGTTCAGGAGTACATTTCTTCAGTCTCAAGCGAGATGGAGAAGTGATCCAATCGGGACGATTTATCGTGCAATAGCTCTGATCTGAATGTGATTATCTAAAAGGTAGCTCAAAAAAGGGGCTGTCTAAAAAGGTAAATTTCGAAAAATGAAACCAAATAAAATTTTGGATTTTATTTTTTCTTTGTTGCGAGGGAATGAATTGCCTCGCTTTGGATCGTATTTTCTCATCTATAGCGAGGCAATTCATTCCCTCGCCAAATAATATTCTAATCTGAAAGATTAGGGTAACCTTTTTAGACAGCCCCTTTTTTTTGTTGGTGCAAATTATCTGAAAAATAATAAGTTGGCGAACAAGATAAAACCCTAAAATACTCAGTGCTTACTAAAACCCTTAAGGACTTTTTTGTTTGTTCATAGGATAGTTTGGTCTAGTCATAGGCTATCTTCGTGTATTGTAACTTGTATTGATGGAAACTTTTATTGAAATTTGTATCATAGTTTTAATTGATAGTTTGTTGATTTTTAATTTTTTGCTTTGTAGAGCCCTTTGGGCTCAACGCAGTTAAAAACCTACAAACCATTATTTAATAAGTCCTAAATTTAATACAAGCCTTTATACCTGTAAATAATTCGTGCCTTTGTATTCTTGTCCATGAAACCCCGAAGTGTTCAGCAAAGCTAAACGTAGGGATAGTACGGATATCACGAGGCTTTTGAATGAAGTCCATCTTCATTGTGGATTACTTTGTTGTACTAACCTTAGATCTATTTCCTCACAAAATCATTTTTTATGAAAAAATATTTGAGTTTAGGTATAGTTTTATGCCTATTATCTTTCCAGTCCAGTGCACAAACACTTATAGGTACTAGCACACATCCTGATGCAACAGCTAACCATAATCAAAGAAAAATAGTGCGTGATTCTATCAATAATATTTACGTGATTTGGGTGGACTCACTAAACCAAGAGACAACTATTTTTGGACAAAAATTTACGAATACAGGAACTCCTACAAACTTAGTAGGTTCTTGGGGAACTGCGACTTCGATAGTTGCAGGCAACAACCCTACATTGTCAATTTCTAAGGATAATAAGATTCATTTGGTATACGAAAGCAATGATTCTCTGTCCCAGATTAGGCACAGAAGTACGATTGATTTTAGTAATTGGTCTGTTGATTTAACAATTAGTGATAATAATAAGAAACATACTAAGCCATGTGCAGATATCAATGATACTGGAGAGTTAAATGTTTTTTGGATACAGAAAGAAACTAACACTCAATCGTTAGTTTATGCTTACATGCAAGCAGATACATTAGTTGCAACTAGTATAATAATGAATAAACCAAGTATTGAAGACCTTGCTGTAGCTAATCATTTGCAGTATTTTACCAATACTTTATTTTTGGGAGTACAATATAGTCAAGATTCTCTGATCTTTATAAAATCACAAAACCAAATGGTTGCTTATGATACTTTGATAGAAGTGAGAGGATCTCAGCCTTGTATTTCAGCAAATTCTAATCTTAGTTCGTACACAAATGGAAGTTTATTGTATGTTAATTTGAATGGTGAATTAATCGAAAGGTATTATTCTTCATCCTCAATTCTTTCTTCAAAGGTACTCTCTACAGGTATTGTTGATTATGTTGCTATTAATAATATTGTTCCAGAGCTTGGGTATAGTTTCTTATATCAAAAAAATGATACTTTGTACCATACCTTTTCTCATATATATGGGAGTGTTGCCAGTTTGGACACTATAGCTACAAACCCGATACACGCTTCTATAGGTTATAAGCATTACAATGAACGTTTTGTTGATTTTATTTGGATGGAAGATGCAGTCAATGGGTATAATATATATTACAAACGAGATGGAAAACCAGATATACCACAACATACAGATAGAATCGAAAATAAGCTTAATCTTGTAGTAGATGCATATCCAAATCCATTTAGTGATAAACTAATTATCCGTTTGTTAACAGAAGTAGACCATAAAAAAGATTTAGTTACTTTGAAAGTATATTCCTTGAACGCTGAGTTTATCAAGGAATTGAAAGCTATAGATATCAATAATAGTTCTCACAGATTTGAGTGGTTAGGGAAAGATTCTTATGGTCAAAATGTACCAAATGGAATGTATATATTAACGGCTAAAATAGGAACAGGGAAGATAACTAAGAAGATAATTCTGAGTAGGTAAAATGAGAATAAAACTTTAACTCTATTACTTAGAGCATATTTCAATTAGATGTAGGGACTTTTGCTTTGCAGAGCCCTTTGGGCTCAGTATTAAATTAATCCGCTGATAATTAATTATTTACAATACGAGTTAAAAAAGAAATTTACTTCATAGAGCCCTTCGGGGTAACCCCGCTTTTGACCATAAAGTACAAAAAGCGGGGTCATTTCTTTTTAAATTTATATTATAAGTATTTGATTATTAGTTACTTTACTTAATACTGAACCTCCCTAAATATACAATGCACTCATATATCCATTAATATGAGTGCATTTTATTTTAACCATACTAGATGATTTTATTCACCATGACCAAAGCTATATTTAACACCTACATTAAACCCAATACCATTGTAGTTATTCTTACGAGACTGAAGATTAACAGGTGCATTAAAATCAACTGAATTTGCAATTACATCTGTATCCAAAGAGTTTGAAGAAGTAGTAATTTCGTCTTGGAAAACAATCTGTGTACTGAATGTAGAAGCACCTTCTAGGTTATTCGTAACTGTACCTGAAGCGGTATCTGTAGTCTGATCTAAAACAATAGTTGCTTCATTAGACTTGATACGTACCGCAGAATAATAAGCCTCTACAGACAAAGATAGATGATGAGTTAAGTTATAACGGACACCTAAGCCGGCTTCAAAACCTAATGAAAAAGAACCCGAAACTTCTACATTACGCTCATAAGTATAGGTTGGAGCTTCTTGCGTTCTCATCTGGAAAGTTTTTCCCATCAATGGCAACATAATACCTACGCGAGAATAAGGAGAGATTTTTTTCATACCTGCATCCATTACTAAAGAAAGTGTTGTACGAAGTTGGTTGGTATGATCTGTAGTAATATCTGTCAATGTTGGAGATACAAATTCATTATTCATTACTTTAGCACCTAATAAATAACTAAAATCTAAATCAACTCCAACATGAGGGGTAAACATATAACCACCAGCCACGCGAACAACTCCACCTGCACCATTAGCTCCATATAAATTACGTTTAGAAATACCTGCACCATTGGCATCTACCTCTAGACGTTGTCCTACTACGTCTTTACTTGCTTCAATTGCATAGCCACCAGCTATACGAACGTAGGCACCTTGTGCTGAGGCTTGTTGAGCCGTAAATAAACCAATTAGACCAAGTCCTAAGGATAATAAAACTTTTTTCATTGCTGTTTAAATTTATAATAAGTTTAGGAATACAATAGTCGATAATAATTTTCTAAGTAAGCTACTTACAAAAATCAAAATTCATGGACTATTAGAATAAATATTAGGATAATCTGCTGAAGAATAGGAAGATATAGAGTCAAAAAAAGTCTCTACCGAGTGGGCGAGACTTTTTTAAATTATGCATGTGATTTACTATGATTTTGGCTTTCTACTTAGATATACTCTTAGTACCAAAAAGTAAGTTACAGTAAATCTTAAGCTTCTTTCTTAGTTGATTTAGTAGTAGCTTTAGACTTTGGACGAGTATTTCCGTAAGAACCTCTCCAAATTTTACCACGTTTCGAACGTTTATCTCCTCTTCCCATGAGTTAAAATTTAGAATGATAAATTAATGATTATGTTAGCACATAAGTATGCAGGTATATAGATATAATTGTTTTTGTAATAATTCGCAAGATTTTTTGATATTGAACAAAGCGCAGCTCAAAAAGGCTGATTGAATTAAGTACAAAATAATTATAATTAGCTACTTATAGCAAGCAAATATAAGGAATCACTTATAAAAAATTAATTTTTTAGAAAGACTTTATCTTGAATTGATTAAATTCCGCCAATTTACTAACTATCTTATCGGAAAATCTATTTTCCTAATAAATCTTTTATCAACCTCTAAATTCAGTAACAATTGGATTGGAAAGAACTGGCTAAGACCGTTTTTGATATAGAAGCCCAAGCTATCTTGGGACTAAAAAAACAGCTAGACACAGGGTTTTCAGAAGCTGTAAACCAAATCTTACAAACTCAAGGACGAGTCGTAATTTGTGGAATGGGTAAATCGGGTATCATTGGCAAAAAAATAGCAGCAACACTTTCTAGTACTGGTACAGCTAGTTTCTTTTTGCACCCCTCAGAAGCATTACATGGAGATCTAGGAATGTTGCGTGCTGAAGATTGTTTTATTAGTATATCGAACTCTGGAGAAACAGACGAACTGCTCCAACTCTTGCCTCATGTCAATAAATTAGGTCTAAAACATATTACCTTAGTTGGAAAAAGAAACTCTACTTTAGCAAAGTATGCTAATATTGTTCTACTCACTGTAGTCAACCTAGAGGCTTCGAGCCTGTCTTCTGTCCCTATGGCATCTACTACAGCCACATTAGCTATGGGAGATGCTTTGGCAGCAGCCCTAATCGAAGCAAGGGCTTTCAAACGAAGTGATTTTGCTCTTTTTCATCCTGGAGGTAACCTAGGAAAACGTTTGCTAACTCAAGTAGAACAGCTAATGCAAACAGAAGAACTTCCAATTGTCCCACCCACAACTCCAATGCGAGAGGTTTTATGGCAAATTTCTAAGGGCAAATTAGGATTGGTAGCCATCTGTTCTACTCAAAATGAGCTTTTGGGGGTTATCACAGATGGTGATTTGCGCAGAGCTTTGGAGGAATACAATGGAGAGGCTTTTTTTGGATTAAAGGCAGTTGATATTATGACCCAAAATCCCAAGAAAATTACTCAAGAAGCTTCTATTGCTGAGGCAGAACAACTGATGTTGACGCATAAAATTACTACCTTGGTCGTAACGAGTGATAAGCGAGTTGTAGGTATGTTAGCAAATCATCAATTAAAGTTTTAATACGAATCAAGGCAAAAACTTCGATAAACTTAGTGAAGCTAACCCTAGGGATCATAAAAAACCTTCTTTATATGACTTATCATCTTTATCAAATCTAAAATTATGAATTTATATACTCAACTTCAGCAAGTACCTTTTTTTATCTTAGGCCCTTGCGTTATTGAATCTGAAGAACTACTTGTAGAGGTTGCCGAAAAGCTGCAACTTCTAGAACAAGAATTAGGCGTAAAAATTATTTTTAAGGCTTCTTTTGACAAAGCTAATCGAACTTCTATTGATTCTTTCAGAGGTTTGGGAATGGAGGAAGGCTTACGATTGCTTGCCAAAATTAAGTCAACATATGGGTTTCCTATCCTTACAGATGTTCATGAGAGTCATCAAGTTGCACAAGTAGCTGAAGTTGTTGATATCATACAAATTCCTGCTTTTTTGTGTCGCCAAACAGATTTATTAGTTGCAGCAGGACAATCTGGAAAAATTGTAAATGTCAAAAAAGCACAGTTTCTATCAGCTAAGGATATGGTTCATGTAGTTCATAAGATAGAATCTACAGGTAATCAGCAAATTTTATTGACAGAGCGGGGAACTGTATTTGGATATAACAATTTAGTAGTTGATTTTGTAGGTATTTTGGAGATGATGGACTTGGGATATCCCGTGATCATGGATGCAACACATTCAGTACAAAAACCAGGAGCTGGACAGGGAAAGAGTCTAGGAAATAGTCAGTATGCACCACATTTAGCAAATGCTGCTGCTGCAATTGGCGTAAAAGGCTTTTTTATGGAAACTCATCCAAATACTGGAAAAGCGCGTTCAGATGGTGCTAATATGATTCCTCTGAATGAGCTAGATCGAGCTTTAAGGAACATTAATTCTATTCTTTTATTGAACTTGAATAATAAATAATTTTACTCATCCATAAAAAAAACAGTATTTGGAAGGCTAGCTAGACTGTATGAGGAGTATTTGGTACAATATTTTCGCAATAATTAACGTATGTTAACAATAAAATCACTCAATTTATTCTAAATAGAAAATTCGTTGCATTCACAATTATTCATTACCAACTATTCCTCAGCTTTGCATAATTAATAACGAATAGTAGGATTTGTTCATCTATAAACAATGATGGCCCATGAATACCTCAAGAGATAGTTTTAAATATAGCGTGATGCTAGATAGTCAAAACCAAAAACAAGAAATTGTCAACCAAATTATTAAACCTGAAAATCCGTTAGAACGTCAGATTATCAAGGATGCAGCTTGGTTGGAAGGTGCTTTTTGGGGAGAGCCACGCAGGGGGCATCCCGAAGGAAAAGTCATATATCACATCCAAGAGGTTTTATCTAATGTAGATCGTTTGAGTTGTAGCAAGAAAATAAGAGCTCAACTAAGATTGATTACCTTAATTCACGATACATTCAAGCACAAGGAAGAGCAGGTTCGACCTCGAAAAGATTGGTCGAAGCATCATGCTATTTATGCTTGGAAATTTGCCCACCAATATATCAGTGATAAGGCAGTATTGGATGTGATCGAACTACACGATGAAGCATATTATGCATGGGGAATGTCTTATTATCACCACAATCAAAAAGGTAGTCAGAAACGCCTAAAAGCTGTACAAAAACGCATGAAACAACACATGCAGCTATACTATCTTTTTTTCAAATGTGATACAAAAACAGGAGATAAGACACAAAAGCCTTTAGATTGGTTCGAACAAAGTGTTTCTAATATTACATTAGTAAACTTGTAGAAAAGAACTTGTCTATCCTGCAAGTGCAATAGCTGCCACACTCAATCGTACGTCTTCGATTTCCTGCAGATGTAATCCACAAGCTTCCATTGTCGCACCAGTAGTAATTACATCATCTACTAGGAGCAAATGCTTACCTTTGAGGGTTTCCTTTTGGTTAACTTGAAAGGCATATTGAACATTCGCAAATCGATCTTCTCTAGATTTACGAGTTTGAGTCTTTGTATGTACGGTACGCACTAGATAGGTACTTGAGCACAAGGTTCCCAAACTTTCCGCCAAACCCTGTCCAAACATTTCTGCTTGATTATATCCTCGGATTCGTTTTTTACGGGGATGTAGTGGAACAGGTATGATATAATCTATATCTGATAGGACTTGGGCTTCTCTTAATAAACGACCATAATCTCTACCTAGTTCTCGACCGATTTCTGGGCTATTTTCATATTTCAATTTATGAATTAAGTGCTGAAGTGCGGTTTTTTTACTAAAATTGAAATAGCTGATTGCATATTCTAACTTAAGCCTTCCAAAGAAACGATCTTTCACTTTATTTTCTGTTGTCTCATGATAAGAACTAGGTGCCATCTCATGATAGCAACTCATACACATACAACTTTCCTCAAGTGGTTTGCGTTCGGCACAGGCTGCGCATAAGTGTGGGTAAATAATGTCTATTAGATATTTTAACATACTTGAAAATATGGCTAACTTTGTTAAAATCTAAAATTATTAGAAAATATTTTTGATATTTTTAGTTAACTATAGTTAATGAAGTTGTTTAGGAATAGGGGGCAAATAGCTTGACAAGTACTTGGAAGCCAGGATAAGCTTACTGTTAAGCTTCTTAGTAGAGCTAAGAGAACATAGAGAGAGTTGCTATTTTTTGCTTTCAATCACTACTTAGCTTTTTGTCTACTAAATGATTAGTATAATTTATGATAATAATAATGTATAACTTATGATGAATCCACTTAGACTATTATTGGTTATTGCAAGTTTATTCATGTTAGGAGCTTGTGGGAAAAATTCTTTAGAAAATTATTACTATCCCATAGGTCAACTTTCATCAGGACTTGTGTATGAATATATCAATCCAGAAACGAGTGAAACGGTAGACTATGTTTATGTACAGAGTTTGAGAGATACGGATAAGCAATGGTGGTTAGTATTGACATATTATACGCCAGATTTTCAGCAATACACGATCGTTAAAGAGAAGAAATTGAAGGATGGAACCTCTTATGAAGATTATATGTTTCTGTTACCTGATTCAACGGGTAAATTACAAAACTACAGAGTAAAAATAGATGGAGAAAAAGCAGCGTTCCCTTTCAATCCTCCTCAAGATAGTACCACTTTTTATCGCTTTGCTATGCAATTTAGTCTGCCTCCAGATATGGATTTACTCATTAACTTTACTGGAGATCGTTGGTTTAGGGGATATACAGAACACACTTTTGAGGGGAAAACAGAACAAGTTGCAGTATTCGAACGCAAGGAACGTAGAGTGCCTCATGATCCCAAGGTTGGAGGAGTTTGGGAAGAATTATCTACACGCAAGGAGTATTATGCCAAAGGTATTGGGTTAGTATATTATGAGAAAACACGAACTGATCGTGGTCAGCAAATTACAGAAAAACAACAACTTAAGGCAAGGTATTCTATGGATGAGTTTATTAAAAAATCAGAAGGAAGCCTTTTACAATAAAAAAGCAAAAACACTTTTTTTTCTTTTATTTTTTTTGTAATTTGTTGTTGGATTTAATCTATCTTCCAAAAAGATAGGGGAAAATTCCACTCAAAAAAACCCTTATGGTATCTACCCCTTAGTTTTTGTTTTCTTGTAACTAACTGATAGTCAGCTTAATGTGTGGGGAAAGTGTTGGAGTTTTGTAAACTTCTGATTATCAAGTAGTAAGAATATTGAAGCGCTCAGTGAAAGTAGAAAATCGACGAACTATTAATATGATACCCATTTTAAAACCCAAAAAGACGATCTATATACCATGTCTGACGGAATTACTAAAATGACTTTTTCAGCATTTCAGCTAATGACTTTTAGCACACCTAAAAAGGAGCCACATACAATTTCATTACAACTGAATCCCAAGGAAATTTCCATGAATTATTCTATAACACAGAATGATAGTGGGGGAGCAACAGGAGATTCTACCGCAGGTATGCCTCAGTTTACTTATGTAAGTCCTAGCTTAGATATTGAAACTTATGTTGATGAAACAGGGGTCTTGAATAAAGAAGCTCATCCTCTAGATGGAGAAACAGTTGAGCAATATATTACAAAACTAAAGGCTGTGGTGTATGATTATATTGATGCTACACACGGACCTCCATATGTGAAAGTTGATTGGGGGGATGTGAATATGTCAACTAGTAACAAAGAAGGTGAAAAAGGTAAATCGTTTAAAGGGCAATTGGAGAAATTGAATATCACTTATGAATTATTCAGTAAGACCGGAAAGCCTATACGAGCTAAGATTTCTATGAGCTTTAAAGCAGTAACTGACCCTGCTGTTCGTCCTACTGGGCAGTCTCCAGATTTAACTCACTTTCACCAAGTTCAAATTGGAGATAATCTATCAATGTTGAGTAATAAAATCTATGGTCGACCGGATTTTTATATGCAGTTAGCTAAGGTAAACAACCTGTCTAGTGTATATCAAATGTTAGCTGGTGAGCGTATTATTATTCCACCATTAGAAAAATCATCAAGGTAAATTTTAAGACAATACATTCATATATAAAGAGTAACTCAAGGTACTTTTCTTAAATACTTAAGAAAGGTACCTTTATTTTTTGTTGAAAATGACAGTCAGAGTATAAGACTTTTCACAAAAACACCTTATTTTAGAGGCATTTATGTCTGAGTAGTGCCACAATGGCATTAAGTCCCTTTTTGGTATAGAGTATGCTTCTTTTGGATGGCTAGTAATGGGGAGTTGGGACAAAACAGAACAGTATAATACTAATTCTAAATATATAGACAAGGCGCAGGATTCTCAGAAAATCTACCTTGCCACATAACTAAATTAAATTCGAAGAAAAGATGTTCAAATTTTTGAAGAAAATATTTGGAAACAAATACGATCGAGATATAAAAGAACTTCGTCCTATTGTTGATGAGATTAATGGATATTATGAGTCCTACGAGTCTTTATCTAATGACGAGTTACGCAATAAAACAATTGAGTTTAGAGCACGTATTTCAGAGGGATTAAAATCTATAGATAATGACGTGTTGAATATTCGTAAGGAGATTGAAGCGGAAAAAGATGTTAATCATAAACATAAGCTTTTTGAAGCGATAGATAATATTACCAAAGAGAGAGATAAAGTATTAGAAGAAATTCTAGAAGAGATCTTACCTGAAGCATTTGCTGTGGTAAAAGAAGCTGCTCGTCGTTTTACTCAAAACTCAACAATCAAAGTCAAAGCAACTGATTTTGATCGTCAATTAGTCATGAATTTAGGTGAAAATTCTCATGTTGCCATAGAAGGAGATGATGCCATTTGGTCAACCACTTGGAATGCAGGAGGAAATGAGATTAAGTGGAATATGATTCACTATGATGTACAGTTGATTGGAGGAATTGTATTACACCAAGGTAAAATTGCGGAGATGGCTACAGGGGAAGGAAAAACCTTAGTATCCACATTACCTGCATATTTAAATGGTTTGGCAGGACAGGGGGTTCACATTATTACTGTGAACAATTACCTGGCAACGCGTGATGCAGAATGGATGGGACCTTTGTTTAATTTCTTATTGTTGACTGTAGATTGTATCGATAAGTACAAACCACATACAGAGGAGCGTAAAAAGGCCTATCGCTGTGATATTACTTATGGAACTAACAACGAGTTTGGATTCGATTATCTTAGAGATAACATGATTCATGCTATTGGAGACAAAGTACAGGGCAAGTTTCATTATACGATGATTGATGAGGTAGATTCTGTACTGATTGATGATGCGCGTACTCCTTTGATTATTTCTGGACCAGTAGGAAAGGATAATAGAGCAGATTTATTCCAGAATTTGAAACCTGCTGTACAACGGTTGGTAACTGCTCAGAGAAAATTAGTGGGAGAGTTATTGAGAGATGCCAAAAAGAAATTACAAAAAGGAGACAAGAGCCCAGAAGAAGGTGGTGGTGGACTATCGCTTTTCCGTGTACACAGAGGTTTACCTAAGTTGCGTCCTTTGATCAAATATTTAGGGGAGCCAGGTAATATGGCAATTATGCGCAATACGGAGAATTTCTACTTGCAAGAACAATCTAAGCATATGGCTAAAGCTGATGCGCCTTTATATTTTGTTATTGAAGAGAAAAATAGAAGTGTAGAACTTACTGAAAAGGGAGCTGAGTTTTTAGGTGGATCAGATGGCTCTGGAGACAATCCGTTTATTTTGGATGATTTGGGTGGAATGCTTGCTGAAGTCGATCAAAATGAGAGCTTAACAGCAGAAGACCGTGTGAAAGCTAAAGATGAAGTTATTCAGCGATTTGCAGCTAAAACAGAACGTATTCATGCTTTAAAACAGTTGTTAAAAGCCTATACACTCTTCGAAAAAGAAGAGGAGTATGTTGTAATGGATGATAAGGTAAAAATCGTAGATGAACAGACAGGACGTATCATGGAAGGACGTCGTTACTCAGATGGATTGCACCAAGCAATTGAGGCGAAAGAGAACGTGGAAATTGAAGGAACAACACAGACCTATGCTACAGTTACCTTACAGAACTTTTTCCGTATGTACCACAAATTAGCTGGTATGACGGGTACAGCCGAAACTGAAGCAAAAGAATTGTGGGATATCTATAAATTAGATGTAGTTGTTATTCCTACCAACAGACCGATTGCTAGAGATGACCGAAATGACTTGGTTTACAAAACAGAAGGGGAAAAATACAATGCGATCATAGAAGAAGCTGTTAAATTAGTAGGAGAAAAACGACCTGTATTAGTTGGTACCACTTCCGTACAGAGTTCAGAGCGTTTGAGTCGTTTATTGCAAATGAGAGGTATTCAACACAATGTATTGAATGCAAAACAGCACGCACGAGAAGCGGATATTGTTGCAGAAGCAGGTATAGAAGGACAGGTAACTATTGCTACCAATATGGCTGGTCGTGGTACTGATATCAAGCTAAGTGAAGAGGTGAAAAAAGCAGGTGGATTGGCGATTATCGGAACTGAACGACACGACTCAAGACGAGTAGACAGACAGTTGCGTGGTCGTGCAGGACGTCAGGGAGATGTCGGATCTTCTCAGTTCTTTGTTTCTTTAGAAGATAAGTTAATGCGTTTGTTTGGATCAGAACGGATTGCTAAGTTGATGGATCGTTTGGGGCACAAGGAAGGAGATGTACTTTCTCATAGTATGATTACTAAATCTATTGAACGCGCACAGAAAAAGGTGGAGGAAAATAACTTTGGGGTTCGTAAGCGTTTGCTAGAATATGATGATGTAATGAATATTCAGAGAGAGGCTATTTACAAGCGTAGAGATAACGCCTTAGAGGGAGACCGCCTATCTATCGACCTGAATGATATGTTTTATAATTTGGCTTCTAGCTTAATTTTGAAAGCACAAAACGAAAATAATTATAATCTTTTGAAAGAAGATATGATTCGTTATTTTGGTTTAGAGCCGTCTATTACTAGTGATGAGTTACTGAATGGTACACCCAAGGAGTTGATTGATAAGATGCACCTAGAAAATATGGAAGCTTATGACCGTAAGTTTAATACCATTATAGAAATGGTGTTGCCTATTATTGAACGTGTATACAATGATCCAGAGTCTAAATACACTAAGATTGCTATACCGTTTACCAATGGTGTACGAGGCTTAGAAATCTCTGCGGATCTAAAAGAAGCTATTGAAACAAAAGGAAGATCTTTGATTGACAATATTGAGCGTTCGATTACTTTAGGCTTATTAGATAATGCTTGGAAGGAGCACCTACGTCATATGGATGAATTGAAGGATCAGGTACAGTCTGCATCATTCGAGCAGAAAGATCCTTTGGTGGTTTATAAGATTGAGGCTTTTGAGTTATTCAAACGTTTCTTGAATCAGGTAAATCAAGAAGTTGCTTCGTTTTTGTTTAGAGGTATGATTCCTATTCAAAGTGAAGAACAGGTGCAGCAAGCTAGAATTCAGAGGCGTCAGAGCGAAGAAGTTCGTACCAATATGGAAGAGCAGAAACGCGCTGAAGAAATGCAGCGTCAGGCTGCTCAACAAGCACAAGGTGGTAGTGAAGGTGAAACGATCACCAAGACAAAAACTGTCCGGAGAACTGCCAAAAAAATTGGTCGTAATGATCTTTGTCCTTGTGGCTGTGGTAAGAAATACAAAAATTGTCCTACCAAAAAAAGGTAGATAGGAGAGTCTTTGAGTTACAGAAATCAAGGAACTGTCAAAGAAATAAATCAAAGGAGATTATCCATTAGGGTAATCTCCTTTTTTTGTGCCTGTAGTTATTATTGGAATCTGTGTAGTTTGTAATTTTTTATGGACAGCAGAGTATACCACTAAATTTTGATTATAAATGAGCATTATGTAATTCATGTTATCAATGAATCACCAATCATTTATGGAAGCTTCATAGACGATACATTATGTGATTGTCAACGATTTAAAATGTTTTGATAGATTTTTTTAATGTAAAACAATTTGTGTCTTTTTGTTTTAGGGAATTAAGTTTTGTTTTAAAAAATAGGATGTAGTTGTACTATGTTTTGCATGCTTGGCATCAATATGTTTGATTATGTATATAAAAGTGTTTGAAATTAAAGTGCTGTAAATCAGTATATTACTATGTTTTTACTAATTTTAAAACATTTTGTTGTTAGTTTTACTTTTTTATTAAAACATTTTGTTTTATATTTGTGTTAGAGAGTTACCAGTTACACAAAAAGAGAATTTTTCCAAAACTATTTGTTTTTATTTAATGAATCAGTTTAAAATTAAGAACTTAAATAAACCTTTTGCTATGCTTAATCAAAATTTACCAGTCGTTGTAAAACGCGCGGTGTACAAGGCTCAAGTATTCAGCCAAAATACTTGGGTAAGACTTTTGTTCTTGGGAGGATTAATCTTTGTATTGTCTCAAAAAGGATTCAGTTTTGAATTTAAATTTGGAGGAGATGCTGCACCACAGGCTAGCCTTTCACCTTTATATGATGGCTTGACTCGATCAGGAAGAGCTGTTTCGGTGAGTGATGCTGACAAGACAGTTAAAACGCCAACAGTAGCAATTATACCTGCAACTACAGCGAAGAAAGTAACTAACATCTCACCAGAAACTAAAACTTGGTGGGAAGACATTCGTGACAAACAAAATGACATTCGTCAAGAATTGAACTTGGCAAACGCAGCAACTGCTGTCGGTGATGCTTTAAGCCCCGAACAACAGAAACAAGCTGCTAAGTACTCGAATTTAGGCTTGGTTATTAATCCAGGCTATGCTGAAAAACATGGAATTGATCCTGCTATTGTGAGTGCTAAACATAGAATTTGTATGAACTACATCAATAGATACTTAGCAACAGCACAAGAAGAAGCTAAATTATTTAATGTTCCAGCAAGCATCACCTTAGCTCAAGGTTTATTGGAAAGCAATGCTGGAGATAGTAAGTTAGCAAGTAGAGACAACAATCATTTTGGAATAAAATGTAAGAAAAAATGTTTGGGATGTCGTTGTGCAAATTATACAGATGATAGTCGTTATGATATGTTTAGAATTTTTGATAGTCCTTGGGGCAGTTTTCGTGAACACAGTAAACTACTGACAGGAAAACGTTATAAGCATTTGTTGAAATTGGATCGTGGTGATTATAAAAATTGGGCACATGGTTTACAAGCTGCAGGATATGCTACGGATAAGAAATATGCAGTCAAACTAATCAAAATTGTCGAAGCTTTTCAGTTACAACAATATGATGCATAAGTATTAGTACACAGTATAAAATAACTTGAGTTGGTAGATTTTAGCTTCGCAGAGCCTTTCATGGTTTGTAACTAATTGATATTAGTTAGTGATAAAAAATCAATGAACTATTAAAGATTATTTAAGTATTTTTTGTGTGGTAAGAAATTAGCGTTTAGCTACGCTGAGCACTTCGTGGTTTTTTAATATAACAAGGCAAAGGTTATACCTAATACCCCTTGAAAAGGTTCGGAGGCGAAGCCGACTGTGGCAAGATTTGCTGCCACCATAGGTATTATGGTTGGTTCTTTAACACAGTTAGATTGAATAAAAGGCAATTTATCACCTAAAAAACTACTTGAATAAGCTTTATTAAAACAATAATCCATTATGTATAAATTATTAATCAAATATTTACAACGTATAGGCGTAGATTATTCTATTATTGAATCTGGAAAAGCCTTAGATTTTACTGTAGAATCTCCTGAAGGATCTTGGAATTGTATGATGTCTATATCAGAACAATTAGGAGTAGGATTTTATTCTACCTTACATTTTGTAGTTCCCCAAGACAAAAGAACACAAGTGGCTTTATATCTGATGTGGTTGAATAATGCACACTTGGTTGGTAATTTTGAATTGGATTTGAAAACAGGAGATATCCGTTTCAAGACCTATTTGGATTGTAATGGAATTGAACTGACTGAGCGAGCGATCGATCGCACAATGTTGGTAAACGTTACTACTATGCAGAAACATTTTGCACAAATTAAGGAACTAGCTGCAGCCTAAATAGGAAGGTTCTATGAATAGAAGATATTTTAAAAAAACGAAAGTTTATGGATTATCAATCCATTTTTTATAAAGATTTAATGGACTACAAAAAAAACGAAGCTCAAATAATATTGAGCTTCGTTTTTGTGCATTATCAATGAGTTACGAACCCTAAAAGGTTCTACGAGGCTAAAAAACCACGAACTATCATTATATAATGGCTTAAATATTTCTATACAAATTCAATACTTGTATTAGGAAGTAATTCTTGAATACGCTGTTTAGCATTATCCGAAAACTCATTCCCTTCCAAGTATAATTCTGTTAAATTATCCTTGAGTGCCCCAATTTCTTCAGGGAGATTTGTCAACTTATTATTACGTAAATCTAACCAAACCAAGTTCGTTAACTTACCAATAGATCTAGTTACCTCATCAATCTGATTATCCGATAAGTCCAACTCTGTTAGTGATGTGATTTCACAAATTTCAACAGGAACACTTATCAATTGATTACCTTCAGCATTTAGCCATTCTAGGTTTTGTAAATTGCTAATACTTGCTGGAAGATTATCTAACTGATTGTAACTTAGATCCAAGCGTTTCAAGTTAGTCAACTGGCTCAATCCACCTTCCAAGGTCATAAACAAATTATGTGCTAGATATAACTCATTTAGGCTAGTCAACTGAGATAAATCACTTGGTAAATCATCCAACTGATTATGACGAACATCCAACCATTTCAAGTTAGGCAATTGAGCAACTGCATTAGGTAATTGATCCAATAAGTTCTCAGATAAGTCTAGAGTATGTAGTTGTTCTAAGTTATTGAACTGATCAGGTAAAGTAGTTAACTGCATACCTGTCAAATCTAGTTCTTCTAATGCGGTTAATTTACAAACAACATCAGGTAGCTCAATAAAAAAGTTATTTTCTAAGTTGAGCTGTTTTAACTTTGTCAAACGCTCAAAACCTTCAGGCAATTCTTCCAAGCGATTTTGACGAACATCTAACCATTCCAGATTAGATAAAGAGGCAATTGTGTCCGGTAACTCATCAAAGTTATTGGTGGATAGATCTAGCCAAACTAGCTTATTCATATTGGCCAAGTCTTCAGGCAAAGTAGATAGTTCTGTTCCTGTAAGATCCAATTCTTCTAGGTTAGTTAGGTTACAAACAGAAGCAGGTAATTCTTTTAGTGGATTATCTTCTATATTTAATCTCGTCAACTTAGTCAATTGACCAAAGTTGGAAGGTAGATTATTCAACTGGTTTTGACTCAGGTCTAACCATTCTAAACTATCTAAATCAGCAAAATCCTCTGGTAGACTAGCAATGGCATTTTCTGATAAATCCAACCACTTTAGATTTTTTAGCTGACCAATAGAGGTAGGGAGAGTTGTAAGATCTGTAGCTGTAAGATCTAATTCCTCCAAGTTTGAGATATTGCAAACTACATCAGGTAATGTTCCAAAAGGGTTCTTTTCTAGATTTAGATTTTTTAGTTTTACCAACTTAGAGAAATCTGAAGGCAAGCTTTTCAAAGCATTATTTTGTAGATCAAACCACTCTAAGTTTTGTAAGTTGCCAATTCCTTCTGGAATATTGGCTAAACCATTGTCTGAACTATCTAATTCTTTGAGTGCAGCTAGTTGATAAATACTCTTTGGAAGGGTATTTATGGTATTTTCTTCGATATTTAGACGCTTTAAGTTATTTAATTTTCCTAGGCTACTAGGAAGATCCGATAACTTATTTTCAGATAGGTCTAATTCTTCTAAATTTTGGAGTTCTCCAATCCCTTCAGGGATTTCAGTTACACTTGAGTTGCTCCAGTCTAAGCTATTTTCTGAGCTATTCGAAAGGCTGGCTTGTAACTTTTCATTAATGTTCATGATCTGAAACAGATTTTAATGAGTTATTGTTAAAATAATACTAAAAGGGGCGAATTGCAGTAAGTCGTTAACTATTTATGTTAACTAAGTAGGTGGACATAATTAATTTTATAATAATTTACAAGAATTTTTGATGCTGAACGAGGCGAAAAACGTAGGGATAGCACCGCTATCACGAGGCTTTTTAACAAAGTACAGCGCAAAAAGGCTGATTAAATTAAATACAAATTAATTGTGGCTATCTACTTAACTATATTTGATTGTAAACACTTAAGGATAAGTTATTCATTTTGAGTGTTATACTTGCAACCATAAATATAAAAATAAAAAACTGAAAATCACCTATCTAGGTACATCTATCTTTGCAATAATGTCTTTGATTACGTCTCTTACATCTAGCCCTTCCATTTCACGTTCTGGAGTTAGGATAATTCTGTGATTCAATACAGGATAAACTACATACTGAATATCATCTGGTGTTACAAAATCACGACCATTGATAGCAGCTACTGCCTTGGCAGATTGCATAATAGCTAAAGAAGCACGAGGAGAAGCTCCTAGGAAAAGATCTCCATTATTTCTAGTATTATTAATAATAGCAGCTATATAATCTAAGAGTTCATCTTTAATATGAATACGTTCTACAATCTCTTGACAAGCTTTTACCTCTCTTGGATGTAAGACTGCCTTGACATCACTCACCTGGCGTTTGCTAAAGTCATCCTTGAACCGACGTAGAATTTGTTGCTCTTCTTGTAGAGAAGGGTATTCCAGAACGATCCTAAAAAGGAAACGGTCAAGCTGTGCCTCAGGAAGTTTGTAAGTACCTTCTTGTTCAATAGGGTTTTGAGTAGCAATTACCATAAACGGAAAACTCATTTTATAAGTAGTTCCATCCATAGATACTTGTTTCTCTTCCATTACCTCGAACAAAGCAGCCTGAGTTTTTGCTGGAGCACGATTGATCTCATCAATCAATACCATATTTGAAAAAATCGGACCTTTATTGAAGGTAAATGTTGCTGTTTTCATGTTATAAACAGTCGTCCCCGTTACATCCGAAGGCATTAGATCGGGAGTAAACTGAATACGTGTAAAATCTACATTCAAGGCTTTAGTCATCAACTTTGCAGAAAGTGTTTTGGCAATACCAGGTACACCTTCAAGCAAAACATGTCCTCCTGCAAACAGGGCAACCATCATTAGGTCAAGCATATTTTCTTGACCAATGATAATTTTTTGTACTTCTGTTCGTACTTTATCCATAGCATCTTGGATCTTTTGTACGTCAGCATTAGTATTTGTCCATTCATTGCTGTTATCTGGATTACCTTCCATTGGATTATTATTCATTAGGTATAGAGTTATTAAAATTATTATGTTTTATGCCTTGGTTAACTACAATAGTTTGTAGGTTTTAACTTCACTAAGCTTTTTAGGGTTTGCAACTCATTGATAGTTAAAGCTATATGTATGTCTAATTGTATTTTCCTTCATTTTCGGCAACTTCTTTATGGAATTTTTCAATCATGAGGTAAAAGTTGACCAAGGTCTTAGATGCGACTTCCACATAAGGATCATCTAAGTGTTTTTCAACCCGTTTATATTCATCGAATATTGCACGTACTGTTTCTTCATCAACCTCTGAACGAATGATGATTTTACGAATCAATTGATCATCTAAGTCTCGAGTGACCAGATTATATCGGTTTCTTAGGTGAGAAAGAAACAATTGCATTTGCTTACGAAATATCGTTTTATGATTTTGTTGTTGAAAATATAAGCTACTAATCGTATTGACAAATTCTAGAGAAGTATTTCGATTTGGGGCAACTACAGGTATAATACGTTGTTTACGTTTAGCTCTAAACAACACATAAAGCAGTCCTGTACCTAACAGAACATACCAAGCCCAGACCAAGGTAGGTTCTGAACGGATATATTCTAAAGGCGATC
>JAKVCT010000016.1:0-11220 GCA_022448995.1 Saprospiraceae bacterium | reverse complement strand
GAGTAGGGCGGAAATTACTGTCGGGTTTAACAAAAGGATTCGAATCCCATTCTTTGGGCTTTTTGCTAGCCTTGTCCCAATAGAGTTTGTCTACATCCATATGTGCAAAAACTTTCTGAACAAAGAGAAATCCGTTTTCGTTAGATGTATAAAAATTTGTAAAAAGAATTGGATTTGTATGAAAATAGAAGTAGCCTTCGCCAACTTTAGCACGGACAAAATTTGGGAAATTCCCACGAATTGTTTCTAGATAACCTAGGGCAGCTAACGGATATCTGGCATCATTACATATGTAGTCGTTGCTAATGTATTTCCAACTATTTGGCACAAGTTCATAATTGCGCGCATAATAGAATTCATGTTTTTGACCACTAAGATCAGGATGCGTAAAGCTAGTAACGACCTTTTCCTCATACACACTTTTATAGTTACCTCGCCATACATCTAGATAGTCACAATCTTCAATCATAATAAGAGATTGTGCTAAGGTATCTGGAATACCTGTACCTGTTGCAATAAAAGCATTTCCCCCATTTTTGACATAGTCTAGCAGGTGTTCAGTTTCTGGTTCTGTGTAGAATGCTTGCTGCCCCAAAAAAACATAACCAGTACCTTTGGCAGATTCATCCGTAGGCAACACTTGATTCATTCGTTTGGGATCATCAATGGGGCGAACATTGTACTGTTTTTGCAGTATATTGTATAAAATCTTAGTATCATAGGGGTTCAATTGGTCCTCATTGTATTCTGGATACCAATTGAACTTTTTTAGCTGGGGCGAAGAACCTAGCCAAGCTAGTAAAAGTACAGCTCCTACTATGATGGAGATTATGATAATAAGTGCTCTATTATTTTTCATAAGTTGTTTTACTTCGAGACTGTTTCTAACATATTTCTAAATTCTGGACGGACATTTTCAAAGTCATTCCCCTCAAAATCTTTTTCGCTATACCATGCGTACTCAAAGATCCGAGTGATATCTCGAAATGATTGGTAATAAGGATGTTTACTTCTTCTCATCTCTGATAAAAAATGTCCATTCGTTTTATCTCGTTTCCATGTAATAAAGCCCTTTATAGAGAGCTCTTTTAAGATAGCCAAGAAATACAAACGAATAGCTAACTTATAGTCTTGTCGATTGAGCGCATCTTTCAAGAAAGCTTCTACATCTACATCATGTAGATTCTCTTCAATATCTTCTAAGGTATAGTCTTCTGGACGTTTGACTTTTTCATTTTTTACACCAAAACCACCAGACATTATTCGAAATATAATAAAACCTACAATACAAACTACCAAGACGATTAGAATAGCAATAGCAAATGGCTTGAAGTCAACCTCAGGAATATCCACATCTGGGGTATCTAGAACCACAGGATCAGGGGTATTTAGATTAGGATCAGGCCTTGGTTTAGGTTTAGGTTTAGGTTTAGGCTTGTTATTATAATTAACACCCTTAGATATTTTTGACCAAACCTCTTTATTAATCTTACTATTCTTGAGCGGAGTATTGATATATTCTTTGGTAACTTCATTAGGCGATTGTGCTTGGCTAGGGTTAGCAAAACACAGTAAGAATATAAAGAGTAAACTATACTGTTTCAGTTGACTGACGACCCATGGGGTTGAATACATAGTACAGATATTTATTTTATAAATTGTTTTGGAGACCAAAGCCTTTTGATACAATTTGAAATTTAACAAGACAAAAGTGAGAATATTCAGCTAAGTTAGTTGGATTCTCGAACCATTCCATAGCTCTTTTTAGTATTTCCTATAGTACTAATCTGTTCATGGAGATCGTTGGCCTCAACAGTTTCTCTAAAACTGTAAAATGCCATGCTCACCAAAGAAGGAATCAGAGGTAGTAACAAACACAATAGGATCATATAGATACCAATAAAGAATATGGTATTGATAATAGGATCATTACTCACCAAGAATAGAGTGACAAATAAATCCTTATAGATTAATAAAACTGGTGCTGTAGTTGTCAAGAAAAATAAATTACACATTAGTGCGATCACAACGTAACCTGCCATTAGAGAAAACCAATTTCCTTTCAGCACACTAAAGATTCTTGGGAATGCTGCAAGGAGATTTTTTTGTTCGTTGAACACGCAAGACAGCCACAACAGCAAGAGAGGAACAATAAATAATCCGAGTAACAAAATGAATATGGGTTCCGCTGTAAATATTAGTTGGACCAGCAACATGATGCCTGCTACAGCTGTAATTGTCTTGATGTAATAACTAGTTCCAAACATACTTTCAGGGTTTACTTTGTTCTTATGAGCATCTTGGGTAATCTTGTGCATCACCGTAAAAGTTGTAATACAGGCTATCACATAATTACACAAAAATAATACAAACTCTGTACTATCATCTAGAGATAAGAAGATGATTTGTTCCAAATTCCCAAAGGTTTTATATGCAATTTCGAATGGATTATAGTTTGTTTGAGTTGCAGAGTTGAACATATCTACTCCACCTATTATAAAATAAATGACGAGGATATAGGCTATGGTGAATAAGGTGCTTAATCCCAAAATAGTTCTAATATTCTTTCCATAAAAAGAAAAAGTATCACTAAAAAACTGCCCTACATCCTTGATGATACCATAGTTGATTTCCTTAGACTGAGATGGGGGTAATTCTACCTCACGTATAAAAGAAGTTTTACTGCGTTTGGAACGTATATATGGATAAATTACATAATATAGGATCACAAATGCTAGTGAAGCTAAGATAATAGTAGCTCTGAGTGCATAGGGAGCATCTGTATATCTAGTGATGAAACCTTCTATAAATGCAGCAATAACGAGTAGAGGGAAAACGGTTAGCATAATGAGCAAACCCCGACGAGCAGCCAGTTGTAGACTCTGCAATCGGGTATAAGTACCTGGAAAAACTAAGGATTTACCCAAAGTGAGCCCTGCTGCTCCAGCTACAATAATGGAGGCGATCTCAATGGTTCCATGCACCCAAATAGTTAGGATAGAATCCCAGTAAACTCCCTCAACAATAAACAAAGACTGAAAGGCTCCCACCATTACTCCATTGAATAGTAGAGTGTAGATGGTTCCTAGCCCAAAAAAGAGCCCTAAAATAAAGGTCGTGAGAGCAACTCTTAGATTATTGTAGACAATCCCTAAAAACATATCAAGTTCATCTTCTTGCTGATAAACAGACATTGGTGTTCCATTTTCAATACTTTCATAAGTACGTTCTACATAGCCTCTACTTAGCATCACTTCTGGAAAATTAGGATCCATATAGGTCGAAAAAACACCTACTCCTACAGCAGCTAAGAAAAATAAAAGGGCAAAATAAAACTCACGTCTCGATTCATAAATTACTTGAGGGACATCATTTACCCAAAAACTCCAAAAGCGTTTGAGTCTGCTTTGTCTATTTTTATAGACACTGTAGAAAACCTTTTGTGCAATATTATTTAGATAAACTCGAACAGAACGGTTAGGATAGAAGGTTCTAGAGTAGGATAAATCATCTGTAATATCTATAAACAAGTTACTAAGTTCTTCAGGATCATTTTGATTATAGCTTAGAACTTGTTCAAACTTGGCCCATTTTTGCTTATTTTGCTCTATAAATCTTGTTTCGCGCATAATTGGGTTATTGGTTCAACTTTTTAGAAAAGTCTATTGAATTATAAATTAGGGAATATTTTTTATCATTATTGAGAATTAGAGTATTGTAAATCAGTTAAATAGATGTTCTTTTATTCAAGCAGAACTTTATTCTATTCTGAGAACAATGTAGTTTAGGGGACTCAAAAATATTCCGATGTAGGAGACTTTGCATCAACTACAAAAAACAAAATAAGAAGTTCTATGCTTTTTTTCTATCAATTAACATTTTATTTTGATAATATCACAGAATTTTATAAGCAGCTGAAGGCCGGATAACTTGTTATCTTTTAGGTACTCCATGTTCTAATATTTAAGATATCAGCTAGGTTTAGCCAAGTCATAAATCGCTATTTTTACGCTTATCAAAATCAAAACGCAGATATTTCTTCACAATAGTACTCTATGAAGTGAATCCTTCACCGACTACTAATTCTTTATTAATCCATAGATTATGTATAAAATAGGCACCGCAAAAGTAGACATCACTTATTTCAAAGAAAATGCAGGATTGCTCGGCTATATTGTTCCTCATAATATTGCAAAAGGGGTAGCTAGTCCTATTTATGCGCGTTCACTTGTCTTAGAAGATACTGAAGAGAATATCATTGCTCTAGTTGTTGTAGAATTAGCTTTTTGTACAAGTAAGTTGAGACAGGAGATTCTCAAGGCACTAGAAGAAGAACTACCGACTATTTTTACTGCAACTAATGTGTTAATCTCTGCACAACATACTCACAGTACTATAGGGGGCTACTCTCAGTTTTTTATGCATAATATCTTAATTCCTGGATATGACGCAGAAGCCTGCCAAACCTATACTCAAGGAATTGCAAAGTCAATTATAACAGCCTATCACCACAGAAAAACAGGAGTGTTGAAATTAGGAGAGGCGTTCTTTGCTCCCAACAGTGAAGTTGCTTTCAATAGATCCATCAAATCATATAACCAAAATCCAGAATGTAAGGAAAAGATCACTAGTAGAGAAGCTGCTCATGCTCTAGATTTGCGTATGCAACAGTTAGAAGCTTATGGCACAAATCAGCAACTTGTAGCAGCATTCAATTGGTTTGGTTGTCATCCAACAAGTTTATCTAATAAAAATACACTAATTAGTAGTGATAATAAAGGTTATGCTGCTAGGTTATTAGAAAATGAGCTAAATCCTAAACAGAATGAGAAGCAAGAAGAGGTGGTAACTGGTTTTTTACAAAATGCAGCAGGAGATGTTACCCCCAACTTTATTTGGGAATCAAAAAGTAAGGTAAAAAAGCGTTTCAAGAACGACTTTGAGAAAATGGAGTTTAATGGGCAATTGCAATTTGAAAAGGCTTTGGCTATTTTGCAACAAGCAAGTGAAAATAAATCATCCATTAAAGGTGATATCGATAGTGCTATTGCCTATGTGGATATGGGAAATGTGACCGTAGACACTAAATATACCGTAGACCAAACAGGCAATCCTAGAACAGCAAGCCCATGTATAGGAATAGCCTGTCTGCAAGGTACCAAAGAAGGTCCGGTTATGTCCAAACCACTAGGAGCCTTTGCACGTTTCCTAAACCTCAATGTGCGTTTATGGGATCCTTTGTTTGTCAAAGCAATGACCAAGGAAGAACTCAAGCATTTCTATGATAGTCAATACCCCAAATCTTCGACTATAGATGCAGGCGCTGGACGAATCATGGGAACACAAAATATTAGTCGATTTTTTATGCCTTCTTTTATAGATCCAGTGATTCGAAACTTGAAAAAAATCCACAAACAGGGGTTTATGCAACATAAACCTTGGTTGCCACAAGTTGTTACAATTCAGTTATTAAAAATTGGACAATTATGTTTAGCTGCTTTGCCATCTGAAATTACAACTATTGCTGCACAACGTTTGAAATCTACTATAATAGAAGAACTGAGGGAAACAGCAATTGAAGATGTCATTATTTGTTCCATCAGCAATAATTATGCAGGCTATGTGACCACCTACGAGGAGTACCAAGTCCAAGCCTACGAGGGGGGACATACACTATATGGTAAGTGGACTTTGGCAGCCTATCAGACTATGTTTGCCAAGCTTTGCCAGGAATTTAGAAAGCCCAAGATTCAACGAAATAGAGTAGGTTGTGACGCTATTCCTGTTTTAGCAGAAGCGCTTTTGTGGAAGGGGACTATGAAGTAGAGTACCCTAGTTAAAAAGCAAATCAATATAAATAGGCATATGATCACTAAAACCATCTAAGAATCTAGGACCAGCATAAGTCCGAAAAGGTTTTAATCCTAAGTGTTGTATATCTTCTTCCAGCAAGAACCGAGCAGCAAATATACGAGCACCAAGTTCAGAAGCCCGAAGTTTGCCTTTTCGAGTATCCTTAATCAATGGAGAAGAAACAATAATATGGTCAATAATTCCCCAATGCGTTCGGTATTTATGGGTACCTAGCTTCCAGTTTTTGCTGAGCTCAAACATATAATCAAGCAAGCCAGTTTCGTCCAACTCTTCAACAGTAGCTTTAGCATTAAGAACTTTTGATACACTAATATTTTCAACCTCATCATTCAAATCACCCATAACTACAATTTTTGCATTTGGGTTTTGGGCATAAAGTTGATCAATCTTTTCCCGAACTAGAGACGCTACATAGGTTCGCTTGGGCTCACTTTTGGCTTGACCTCCCCAACGCGAAGGCCAGTGGTTAACAAAAACATCTAAGGTGTCTTTGCCAAGAACGGTTCCTCGTACGCGCAGAACATCTCTTGTTTTTAGACTAGTATCAAAGGGGAAGGTCACTCGAATTAGGTCATGTTCTACATACTTAAATTTATCCTTTCGGTAAATAAGAGCTACATCAATTCCACGTCGATCAGGTGAGCTTTCATGGACAATCTCATACTTGAACTTGCGCAAAGGCGTTTTTTTGAGTAGGTCTTCAACTACCTTTTTATTTTCAACCTCACAAAATCCAATTACCGCAGGAGGTTCCCAACCACCAACTGCAATCATCGTTTTATAGATATTATTTAATTTTTTTTGATATCTATAATAGCTCCAACCTTTTATCCCTTTAGGAGTAAAATCATCATCACGTTTGACAGGATCATCTTCTGTATCAAATAGATTTTCTACATTATAAAAAACGACTCGGATGCCTTTATTGCCACGTGCACTTTCATCAAATTGCTCTAGACCTAACTTGAGGTACTTCTCATCCATTTCTATTTTCTTCAGGCTATCTTCTACAGAAGGGGCTTCCTGAGCAAAAGAATTGATGAAATTCACGCAAATAAATGCTAAAATGATCAGTAAATAGTGCATTTTTCGTGTTTTTGATGAAAAAAGTAAAAAATATGCGTATTCATTACAACAAAATTAATAAATTAGAAGAACTCCTTTTGATAACAAATGAATTTTTAGGTTAGAATATCTTTAAATTTTAAAAAAGTGTATTTAACTATTACTTAAGATTTTGTAATCAGAAGGATTACCAAAATACATTTGTATAAGTAGTTTAGGTTCGTTAACCTACTTACTTAGGTTCAAAAAATCTTATCAGAAAAGCTGTTATTTGATGGAAAAGCGTTGGGTATTCACCCCGTATAACACAGAAGAAGCCGAGGGGCTCTACGATGTATTGAAAATCAATCCTGTATTTTGCCAACTGCTTGTACAACGTGGAATCAAGACTTATGAGATGGCAGAGCGGTATTTTCGTCCTAGCTTAGAGCATTTGCACGATCCTTTCTTAATGAAAGGAATGGAAAAGGCGGTACGTCGAATTGTCAAGGCAATTATAAAAAAAGAAAAGATCCTTGTTTATGGAGATTATGATGTAGATGGGACAACTGCCACTGCACTAATGTATACTTTTCTAAAAAAATACCATGACCTAATTAACTTTTATATCCCCGATCGTTATAAAGAGGGATATGGAATTTCTATGGATGGTGTTGAATATGCAGCTGATAATAATTTTAAGTTAGTAATAGCTCTAGATTGCGGTATCAAGGCTATTCGACAGATCAAGGCAGCCAAAGAAAAAGGGGTAGATTTTATTATTTGTGATCATCACTTACCCGAAGATGAACTCCCCCAAGCTGTGGCTATTCTCAATCCCAAACAAAAAGGATGTTTATATCCTTACAAAGAACTGAGTGGTTGTGCTGTAGGGTTTAAGTTAGCTCAAGGATTTGCATTGTTTAATGATATTGATTTATCTGAGGTTGAACCCTTATTGGATTTAGTAGTAGTCAGTCTGACTTGTGACTTTGTCCCTCTGACTGGAGAAAATCGAATCTTGGCTTATCATGGGTTAGAATACTTAAACAAAAGTCCTCGTATGGGTTTAGAAGCTGCTCGGACAATCTTGAATCGTGGAGAACTATATAATGTTCGGGATATTGTGTTCGGAATAGGTCCTATGATCAATGCCGCAGGTCGATTAGAACACGCAAAGTATGCTGTGGATTTATTATTGGAAACCAATAAAACACAAGCTTTCGAAAAAGCACAGCAACTAGCAGATAAGAATCAGGAACGTCGAGATATAGAAGCAGCTATTGTTAAAGAAGCTTTAGCCTTAGTAGGAGAGGATGTAACTTTTGGAGACAAGAAAACAACAGTGTTGTACAAGGAAGACTGGCACAAAGGAGTAGTGGGAATTGTAGCTTCTCGAATGGTGGACGAGTATCATCGTCCGACAGTAGTCCTAACAGAATCTGCCGGGAAGGTGGTTGGTTCTGCACGTTCAGTAGGTGATTTTGATATACATCATGCTTTGGATCAATGCAAGGATTTATTTGTGAATTTTGGTGGTCATAAGTTTGCTGCAGGGTTAACTCTAGAGTTGGATAAACTAGAGGAATTTAAACAACGTTTTGAGAATGTAGTGCAACAATCTATTGCTAAAGAAAACTTAAGACCTACACAACGTATAGACGCTGAAGTGGCTCTGAAGGATATTGATCATAAATTCTGGAAAATTCTCAAGCAATTTGCACCTTTTGGGCCAGACAATATGCGTCCTGTTTTCTTCTCTAAATTCATGAAGGATACAGGATATTCTAAACTCATTAAAGATTTACATATCAAACTGGTAGTGCGTCAAGATGGTTCTGATCCTATAGAGGGGATCGCTTTTAATTTTGGTGATTATTTTGATGATGTTTCTGCACGCAAACCTTTTCATGCTTGTTATGTAGTTGAGGAAAATGTATTTAGAGGACGATCCAAAATTCAAATTAATATCAAGGATATGAAATTTTGAAACTCTAGTAGTCTGTAATATAAGTGTTTTTAAATGAGTTGTTTATCATTTTATTGAACACTTCATAGTTACCTCGCTTTTGTACTTTATGGTCAAAAGCGGGGTTCTTCTTTTTTATAAATACCCAACCTAGTCTAGGTTACCAATGTCTCATCAGCTCAAATTCTACTTTCGTTAGCTCAAATTCTACTTTCGTTAGCTCAGATACCCTCTTTGTATATTCTATTTTGTATTAATTATAAAATTAGACTATTTTTAGCTCATTGTTATGAGCTGTGAATTCTTATTACTCTTTTTTAATCTTTATAGATCAATACTTTGTAGATCTTCAGTTTTACTGAGCTTTTCAGAGTTGACTTTAGAGAACTCCAAAAAGCTCGATCAAACTAAAAAATGAATGAATTATTACCAAGTTAAATCCAATCTTAATGTCTAAGATAGTTAGTGTTATAACATTGTTTATACTTTTTTCTACTCAGATTTATGGGCAACAAAAAGGTATTATTTTGGGAGATGATGTTCGTGTCCGTGCAGAAAACACGACGAAGTCGAAAATTGTTACTCAGCTTGATATTTCAACTTTAGTAGATGTATTAATAGTTGATGATGAATATAAAAATGTAGGAAGTTCTACCGAAATTTGCTTTAGACATAAGTGGGTTAAAATTCAGACCAAGGATGGAAAGAAAGGTTGGGTTTATGGGGAATTTATTCAATCCTTTGATATGAGTAAACCAATAGATGAGGTAGAGATTAAGGGTAAAAAATATAATTTTTACTTGACAACAGATATGGGCTATCCAACTGCAGATGAAGATTTGGTAGGCTGTACAGAATCTAGGTTTCCAGTGTTGATGCCTAAGGGGGAGAATAAAGTTCATTTATTATTGGATAAAACAACCTACTATGAGGATAACCCGCCTAGGTATGGATATCATGCTAATATGACCTCTTATAAAAATAAATATTGGGTGATAGAATCAGATGATGGTACTGGACAATACTTGGATAGTAAACCTGGTGTGAAATCAGATGATGTTTGGATGTTCAGTATGAAATCTAGTGGACAAGATTCTTATCAGGCGTTAACTGTTGTGGAGCTTTCCATTGACTATTATGGTCGATTAGTAGCGAAGGGAATTAGTTACCAAGATTTGACTAGATAATCAGAATGATCTGTGTTGTGAGACTGAAGAACTACCCTTATTTAAGTGATTAAATTCGTTCTCGTCTTTGAAGTACGATATAAGTGTTTTAGGTTTTATCTCAGTTGTGTAATTAGAGTGTAGAAAATGTAAAAATGTACATAAAAATGTTTTACCAATAACCTAAGTAGCCAATAAAATTCAATAATAAAGCTGTTTGAAAATTGCTGATTATTTTCAAATTAATTTCATTAACTACCGGTTTATATTTTATAAAAATGATAGAAAGAAGAACAAAAACGACTACATATAAGTTAAGAGAAGATGGCTTAATTTTCTCCCAAGTACAAAAAGGTTCTTATGTGTCTTTAGAAGATACTGTGAAAGGGTTTGAACTTATGAAATCTATGGTTCCCAATCAAAAACTATACATTGTCTCTGACTTATTCGGAATCAAAGGAACAGAGAAAAATGCTCGTAAGTTTGCACTAGATACTGAATTTGTAAATAAAGTAGGAGCTATTGCATTTGTCACAGGATCTGGAGCTTCCAAGATTATAGCAAATTTTGTATTGAGACTAAATAAAATGCCTTATCCCTCCAAGATGTTTACTGACCGAGATAAAGCTATAGCTTGGTTAAAAGCACAAAGAGATCTTGAACTTGCTTAGTATCACTACCAAAATGGCTTTATTTAGCTAAGTAACGTTTAAAAAACAACTTTTACTTTGAAGTTGTTTAAAAATTAGAACTTGTAAAAAGTAAGTATATAAAAAAATGCTGTAAAAAGTTTAAATTGTTGGTTACGACACTAACAAAAAAACGAATTACAGCATGTACGTAAAATTATCAAAAAAATTCATAACAAAGCATATTTTAATATATTTAGAAAATGCTAATAAAGCAGGAAGAAAGACAAAAATTCCTTTATGGCGAATTGTCAAAGCTATAATTTATAGATTAAAAACAGGTTGCCAATGGCGAGAATTGCCCGTATCAGTTTTTTGTAATAAAACTCTAATAACTTGGCAAACAGTTTATTATCATTTTAATAAATGGTCTAAAGCAGGAACTTGGAAGCAAATTTGGAATAAATTACTAGCCAGTAAAAAATCTGAATTAGATTTATCTAGTATGGAACTTGATGGTAGTCACACTCCAACTAAA
>JAKVCT010000159.1 GCA_022448995.1 Saprospiraceae bacterium | reverse complement strand
GATTAGAAGCTCCTGCTTTTTTTAGGGATTGGATCAAACGCCCAGGCATTGCACCAATATAAGTTTTACGGTGACCGCGCAATTCTGATTCATCATGCAAGCCCCCCAAGGACATACGAATATACTTACGCTCTAGAGCAGCTGCAATAGATTTACCCAATGAGGTTTTACCAACACCTGGAGGACCTACCAAGCATAGAATCGGAGATTTCATATCTTGGCGTAATTTTAAAACTGCAAGGTGTTCTAAAATCCTATCCTTCACCTTATCTAATCCAAAGTGATCCTTATTCAGAATATCTTCAGCACGATTGAGATCAAAATTATCCTGTGTATAAGATCCCCAAGGTAAGTCTAATAAGAGTTCTAAATAATTGACTAAGATTGAATATTCTGCTGCTGCTGGATTTGTTCTTTTAACCTTTTTAAAATCCTTGGCAAATTTTTCTGCTGCTTCTTCTGACCAAACTTTTTCTTTAGCCCGCTTCTCTAATTCTTCTAGTTCTAATGCCTGCGGATTATTCCCCAATTCATCTTGAATGGTTTTTAATTGTTGATTTAGAAAATAATCCCGCTGTTGTTTTTCTAGATTACCACGTACTTTACTTTCTATCTGATCCTTGAGTTGTAAAAGTTGTAGCTCTTTATCCATTTTCTCCAAAACCACTTCAGCCTTCTTGAGTGGATCATTCATCTCCAATAATTCTTGTTTGGCAGCAACATCTACATTTAGATTAGAAGCAACAAAATTTGTCAGAAAATTATTGTCTTTGATATTACTCAATACTGCCGCTGCATCAGTAGGAATCTGAGGTGAGATTTGAATAATACGCTCTCCCAAATCCTTGATAGAGGAAGCTATAGCCATCATTTCCTGTGGTTTAGACACAGGTTCTTCCTCTATGTTTGCTACCTTAGCTCGTAGAAATGGACTGTATTGGTAGATATGTTCTATCTTAAATCGACTTTGTCCCTTCAATATTGCAGAGGAAGTCCCATCAGGCATTTTCAAAATCTTCAGAATACGTGCAACGACCCCAACTGTATACAGATCATCTTGCATTGGATCTTCTGTATCCACCTGTTTTTGAGTAATTACACCAATCAAACGATTTGTCTCATAAGCTGTATTGATAGCTTTAATTGATTTCTCTCGCCCTATTGTAACAGGAATAACAATCCCAGGAAACAAGACGGTGTTTTTTAGAGCTAAAAGTGGATAATCATCAGGCATTTCCTCATCATCTTTTTTCTTGTCTTCCTCATCCTGATCAAATAATGGTAAAAAATCTAGTCCCTCGTCATCTATTGCTAACTTCAAGTCTTCAGACATAATATTTCTTTTAGATTCTAATAATTCTATCCTCTGCTCTGCCAGAATGACATTCTTTATCAAGTCCATGAGTACAGAATCATACTATTTTATGTAGTTAGGGCTGTTGACACAGGCACACATATAACCTGGCAATCAAATGATTGTATACGTAACCCTCCATTCAAAACAATCCTAAATTCACTAAAACTTACCAACTAATATGCCATGCTATTTTTTCTGACATTCTGAACCCCTACCCTAACTTACCCGAGTTTTGTTTTGAGCTTCTAAGAAAGCTTGAAGTTGTCGGGTTGCTTGTCCTCTGTGGCTTAATGCATGTTTTTCTTCGGGAGGCATTTGTGCAAAACTGGTTTCGTATCCATCAGGTATAAAAATTGGATCATATCCAAATCCATAATCTCCCCTCTTATAATCTTCGGCAATTTCCCCCTTAATAATCCCAGTAAAACACTTAGTTTGACCATTGATAATCAATGCAATAACAGTCTTAAATTGTGCTCGTCTATTTGTCTCTCCTTCTAGCTCTTTTAGTACCTTAGCCATATTTGCCTCAGGATCTTTAGCTTCTCCTGCATAACGTGCAGTATATACCCCTGGGGCACCACCCAAGGCTTCTATTTCCAGACCTGTATCTTCGCCAAAACAGTCCCAACCATAATGCTCCTTGACATATTCTGCTTTCTGTAATGCATTTCCTTCTATCGTTGGTCTAGTTTCTGGTATGTCTTCATGACAATCAATAGCCTCTAGGCTTAAAAAATCGTAGGAATCACCTAACATTTTTTTAATCTCACGAATTTTATTCGGATTATTGGTTGCGAAAACTAGCTTTTGCATATGTTTTGATTGATTTAAGTAAGTAATCAAAGTCTTCTGTTTGTTTATTTTCAACTTACAGCGGACTAAGACCATATCTAAGTTTATTCTTTGGCTACAAACAAAAATGAACCCAAATAAAATTTTGGGTTCATTTTCTGTGAATGCCCTTTATTAGACAATTCACTGATTTTATTGAGAGCATGTCTAAAACAGTACTTTCATTTCAAATATTTTAATAAATGGCCTTACCTTTTTTCAAATTCCGACCATGTTCTTTTTTCCAAACGTGAAGATTCTTTGTTATATTTCCTTTTTCGTCTACAATTCCATAACCTTCATTTACCCAATCAATAACACCTCCCAAATGACTGACATTACCAAATCCCATCATTTCCAAGTACTTGGCTACTTTTTTACTGCGTTCACCATTTGTACAATATACAATAATAGGATTATCTCGGTGTAACATCCATACCCGTTCTACACTGAAATCATTGTATCCTACACGACGTGCCCCCTTGATTCTACTCACCTTATACTCTTCTAAAGAACGTGCATCCAAAACGTAAAATTTTCTTGCTTTAGACTCCATTTCTTTTACTAATTCCAAATGAGAAATTTTTTGCACTGCAAAATCTGTTTGTTTAGCGGCAAAAGTTTGGAAGTTTTGATAGTTATTTCCAGTAGATCCTTCAGAAATAGTTTCAGAAGCACCAACCGAACTTGCAAATGGATCTTGATCCAATGCTTGTGCAAAACCTAATGAAAAGCACAAACATATAATAACACAAGAATATATATACCTTAACATAATTGTTTTAAATTTTAATATAAACTGTTTAAACCCCCTCACTCACAGGTTTTTTGCTTCGTTGAGTCTTCTAAAATTGCTTAGGAACCAAAAATCAACGAACCATTACATATTTTGTCTTGACAAATCCCCCTAGTTCAGAAAGATAAACTGCTAAGATCGAAAAATCTTAACTTTTTATTTTAGAAAATTGAGTTTGTAGGAACAAATATACTTAAAAAAATCTTCTGATAACATAGATTATTTTATGAACTTGGTCTGAATGGTATTATTTTTTGGGATTTAACTTTTATTTTAGAAAATCCTCTCTCTAGACAAAGACAATAATTGAACTTAGAGCATATCTGAGAACATGTTTGATTTTGTTATAAATCTGTATACCTTAGCAGACTATTTTACTTCTTAATAGATTTAAATTCTCATGAAAAAGAAAGATTTTTGTCCACTCTGTGGTAGAGAACTTGCTCAACCATACAATGTTCATCACTTAATCCCTGTTTCACAAGGTGGACGATTCAAGGAAACTGTTACCTTGCACGAAATTTGTCACAGCAAGATCCATTCCTTGTTTACAGAGAAGGAACTAGCAAATGAATATCATAGTATCAAGAAACTGTTATCAAATGAAGATATCCAAAAGTTTGTAAAATGGGTTCGTAAGCACCCTCCTCAATTTTACGATAAAAATAAACGAGCAAAAAGGAAACCAAAGAGAAGAAAATAAAATTCAACATGACAACTACTTTACTTCAATTCCAAGAACTTGTTTTAGGCTACTCTGCCCAAAAACCTGTTCACAACAATCCCTTTTCAGCAGGTTTTCATGCTGGACAGTTCTTGGCTATATTGGGAAAAAATGGAACAGGTAAAAGCACTTTGCTAAAAACTATTGGGAAACAAACCCTTCCACTTCATGGTCATATCCATATAGAGAACAAAAATTACAATCAACTGTCTCCTAAATCTTTAGCTAAAAAAATTAGTGTAGTAGATAATAGCCATTTTACAGTTCCTTATCTCAAAGTTAAAGATCTCATACAAATGGGACGTTATCCTTATCTAAACTTTTGGGGGAAATTTAATCAATCAGATCAACAAATTACGCAGCAGATTATTCATCTGCTCAAGATAGAACATCTTCAAGATAAGCTGCTTCAGAATTGTAGTGACGGAGAACGACAACTCTGCCTCCTTGCACGTGCCCTAGCTCAGAATACTCCTATTATTTTATTGGACGAAGTGACAGCACATTTGGATTTTGAAAATCGTCTACATATTTTCAAGCTACTCAAACAGCTTGCTCTACAACAACAGAAACTAATCTTTATGGTCACTCATGAAATTGAGATGGCACTGAACGCTGCCAACCACTTTTTGGTATTCCAAGATACAGAACTAAAGTCCTACAGCAAAGAAGAACTTATAGATAAAAAGCGTCTTACCAGTTTCTTAAATCTAAACACCTCGTTTTCCTTTGATCGACAAAAACAACGATTTATTTGTGAGTATGAATAAGCTTTAGTTCGTTGAACTTTCGCAAAATCATCATAAGCTACGACAATAGCATTTGCTCTATCTATTAGGACAGCCTAAGTTCTTTTTATATCTTGCACACTACTATTTACATTAGAGATAGGCTGATCTTAATTATTAATTACACATGAATATATTTAAAGACTTTAATCAACTTAAGGTACTTATCGTTGGAGATATCATTTTAGATCATTATATTTCTGGAGCAGTAAATCGTATTTCTCCAGAAGCTCCTGTACCTGTGGTTTTGGTGCAGAATGAAGATTTTCGTCTAGGTGGTGCTGCGAATGTTGCCTTAAATATACAAGCACTTGGAGCCCAAGCTCATCTTGTTTCTGTAGTAGGTGATGATATAAGAGGCAAGATATTTGTAGAGTTATTAAAAGAAAAAAAATTAGCTCAAACAGGAATTTTTATCCAAAAAAATAGGCAAACTACTACAAAAACTCGTATCTTAGCCAAGAGTCAACAACTTGTCCGATACGATCGAGAAACAATCGCTGAAATTACACCCGAAACTGAAGATCTCTTAATAGAACAAATTGACCACATAATTCAAGCCCATAAAATTGATGTGGTGATTTTTCAAGATTATAATAAAGGTGTACTAAGCCCCACCCTAATAAATAGAAGTCTAACCCTAATCCGAAGACACAAAATACCTACTTGTATTGATCCTAAAAAACGTAATTTTTTACAATTCAAGAATTGTACGTTATTCAAACCCAATTTGAGAGAAATCAATGAAGGATTGAGTAAAAGTATTCATGAAACTAAATTTACGATACCTCAATTGATCGAAGCTGCTCAAGAAATTCATCAACAGTTAGATAACCAATACACCTTAATCACTCTTGGTGCAAAAGGCTTATTTATGCATGCCCAAACAGGAGAATACTGTCACATTCATGGGCAGGAGCGACAGGTTGCGGATGTCTGTGGTGCTGGTGATACGGTAATCAGTACAGCCAGCCTAGCGTTGAGTTTGGGCTTGGATAAACAGGTAATCGCTACTCTAGCGAATATTGCAGGTGGACAGGTCTGTGAACATTTAGGTGTTGTCCCTGTCAACAAAAAAGATTTAGCTTTGGAGTATGATAAATACAAGAATTAGCTATCTCAAAGGTAGAGTATCTAGGATATTTATATCACTGATCAATACTTTACTCCATTCAGGTTTATACCTTTTCTAATGGCTAGAAACCTTGGAAATTATTTTGCACAAAAGTGAGGCATATTCACTTAATCAAGTATTTATTATAACACAAGTTGAGTTAATTATTTTACAGAATTTTGAGAGAAGATTGAATAAAATAGTCAATAAATACTTGGAGATCAATGTAAAATTTAGTTTGAGTTTTGTAGCTTTGGCTACAGAATAAAATCGACTAAAACCTATACACTATCAGAATAAGAGCACAAGGAATAAAAATCTATTGTTAATCTTTTGTTAATAAAAAACATAACTTTTTTAAAAAAAGTGTACTTTTACGCTGCCAATACACAATCTATTAAATAGATTTTATGGAAAGATTCTACACCAATATACATATAACAATCAGTGTTTTACTCTATTTCTGCATATTGACAGAGACAGAAGCCCAACCAATTTGGGGAGTTGGTTCTACTAATAGTCATCAGGATAGTGTAGCTAGTTTTGCCTCTCCTGATGGTAGTCTAGCAAGCTTGGGATGGACAACAGATGGTGTACCTGCTGCTGCTTTGTGGTCTTGGTCTGCAGATGGTTCCACAACAGGTTATTTAACTCCTGGATGGGTAAATTCTGGTAGAGCCTCTTATATTAGTTCTCCTTCTTTAAACAATGGCGTAGCTATTTTTGAAAGTGACTTACTGGATGGTGGAACTAATGGCCCTAGTGCATCTGGTGTTGCCCCTGCATCTCACACGGGTAATCTCTACTCACCTCCTATCGACTTGTCAAATTACATTGATTCTACAATTGCAATCAATTTTTATACAGCATACTTCAAATGGGAAAGTCAAAGCAATAACCAACCTACTGATCTTTATTTAGCTATTTCGACTGACCATGGGAATAGTTGGGAAGAAAAAAAGATTGAGTTTTATGCACAGGATGATAATGAAGGACAGGTAGATGGTTATCTAGCTCAATACAATGATCAAATTCGTGTAAACTTTGAAGTCCCTTATGGTAATCATGCTGATAGTAGTCTGATTCGCTTTAAGTTTGATGGACGCTACTATTTTTGGTCGATTGACGATGTAAGTATTACTAATGGTGATCTACATGATCTTTGTTTTGTAAGTCGTGTTGAAGAATACGATTATCAGAATGCAAGCCACCTTATGCCTTATGCAGAGATTCCCTTGAGTCAGGCTGCTTCGGATAGTGCAGTGATTGGATGTAAGGTGATTGCTTTTAACCGAGGAACTGCAGATATTCTAAGTTCTGCAAATCCTAGAGTTGAGATTATTATTGAGAAATATAATGGGCTTACCCACTCTGTAGTCCACACAGAGACTATTCCTTTTACCAGTGGGGTAAACGCTGGAGATACAGCTACTGTAGAGTTTATTCCAACGTATCGCCCAAATGAAGCAACTCACTATCGACTTACCTACATGCTCAAGCATGATAATATAGAAAATAATCTGAGCGACAATACTTTGTCTAGATCTTTTAAGGTAACTACTGATTGGTACTCCAAGGTTGGTTATGCTGATAATGGAAATCTCAACTATGATTACTTCAGATCTGTAGCTTCTTTTGCACCTAATGCTCCTGATTTATTGACTACATGGGAATATGGAAGCCTTTTTTATTTTCCTAGAGGAACAGGATATTTATTAGATTCTATTCATTATGCACTGTATGCTTCTACCCTTACGGATAATAGTTTGAATGAAATCATAGTTACTAGTAAGATTTATAAATGGAATGACTTGGATGGGAATAATACAGTTGATTTCTTTACAGGAGATGGGACGGCTATCCAAGGAGGAGATTGGACTTGGGAAGCCTTCGCGTTGGATACTATTCCGGTATACGCTAACTTGTATGGTAGTTATTTTGAACGAAAAAAATATTTAGCTGATTTAAATAATCTTAATCCTCAGACAAATGCATATGATTTACCTTATGCTTTGGAGGACGACGGTTTATACTTTATAACACTCCATCAACAAGATATCAATAATGGATTAATTGATCTTAATGGACAAAGGCGTTGTTTTTATCCTGCTGTTTATACCAATGTTATTTATGATACTTATATAGATGACTATTCTGCAGAGATGGATCTTAGCCATGTTTCTGCTTATCTATACACAGAAAACACAAGTGGCACAAATACTACTAGTGGTCCTTATGTCCGATTCACTGGGCAGCCACTACAATTTCCTCCTGCTATTGCACTAAAAGTGACTAATCAAAACTTGGTAAATGTTCAACAAACAAGTCCACTGGCTAGTAGATTTGAATTGTATCCGAACCCAAGTACAGATTTGATTAATGTAGAATTAGAGCTGAAAGAAAATGTCTCATCAGTTCAATATATAATTACGGATGCTGTGGGTCGAGTAGTTCATATGGATCAAGAGGAATCCACAATGGATAAAAAAATCCAAAAACAATTCAATGTTTCGGATTACAGTCAAGGAATTTATTTCTTGCATTGCCGAACAGATAAAGGTGTATTTTCTAAACAATTTATTATACAATAATTTTTTTTTAATATTTGAAAATTGGGTATTAGATTATGTTAAATTTTAAACTTACAAAATCTTTGTGTTTAACAGCGGCTATGGCATTTTCTGTAGGTGCTTCTGCACAAACTGTTTTATGGGGTGCTGGATCTAGTAATACAGCAATCGACTCTATTGGTCAGTTTGCTTCTACTGATGGTACACTTACCTCTTTGGGTTGGTCTACAACTGGTAATGGCCCTAATGGTGCCTGTAATTGGGAATGGTCTGCTGATGGAGCCTTAACTGGTTACTACAGTTCTGGTGCTGGTGAGGTAATTGATGCTAATGCTGCATCTGTTGCCAATGGATGTGCTGTATTTGATAGTGACCTTTGGGGATATGGTACTGCTGGTAACAACGGTAGTGCTGGTGCACCTCAGCAGTCTACATTAACTTCTCCATTCATCGATATGACTGGAAATGCAGATTCTATTCTTGCAGTACGTTTTTACTCTGCACACCGTGACTTTGACTCTCAGGATTGGTTAGTGGAGATCTCTCCTGATGCTGGTACAACTTGGATCAGTTCTGGTGATGTAAGAACTGCAAGTGCGGATCAATTCAATGGTACAGTTGAATTAAACATGGGTCAAATCTTATTAGGATTGACAGATTTGGATTCTTGTCTTTTACGTTTCTCTTTTGACGGAGATGCTTACAACTGGACAGTAGATGATGTAGCTATTGTTACTGGTAAAGAATATGACTTAACTTTTGGTGCTTCTACTCAGAACTTTGGTTATATCCAAGCATATGGTCCAATGGATTTTGAAGAAGTTCCTTTAAGTCAGGTAGGTACTACAGGTCCTGCAAGTCAGTATTATGTATGGGGTGTATTAGCAGGTAACAATGGTGGTAAGGATATCTTAGCTTCTGACAATCCAAGAGTTATCTATGATGTTCAGTATGATAACAATGGTGTTTGGACTTCTCAGGTTATGGATTCTATGATGTTTACAAACGGTATTGCTGCTGGTGATACAGCTACATTAAATGGTGTTAATATTAACAACCAAATCAACTCTTTACCATTGAACGGTTTCACACCAACTCAGGCAGGTAACTATCGTATTGTTTATACATTAGTTTCTGATGTTGCAGATGGAGATCCAACGAACAATGAGCAAATCAGAGAGTTTACAATTACTGATGATACTTGGTACTCTGTTGTAGCACGTGAGGCTAATGGTGACTTGATTTCTGATCGTACTGTTGGACCTGCAAATCTTAACGGTTCTGATGATGCTACTCAATTTGAGGCAGGTAATATTTACTACTTCCCTGCAGGTTCAGGATTATATATCGACTCTGTTAGATACCAAGTTTTAGCAGGTACTACATTTGATGGCAATTATAATGGTTCTACCTTCAATGTAGGTATTCGTGTCTACAAGTGGACTGCTGCAGATGATGCTAATACAGATGGTCAGGCTCAATTGGGTGAGTATCAGTTTTCTAGCCAAGTTGTTGATACAATTGATGTAGTTGGAACAGGTATCTATCAACGTGATGTTCGTATGTCTGATCCTCTAACATTGAACCCAGCAACTAATGCATTTGATCATCCTTACATCTTGGAAGATGATGCATTATATTTTGTTACTATTCATCAGTCTACTACCTTACAAGGTACCTTACAAGGTGGTGATGGTGACTTGGTAGTGAATGGTACTGGAAGTAACTGTTTTGGTGTTCGTACAAATACCATCAATCATCAAGCATATGCACCTTTCGGTTTTGGTACTGCTGCAACTGAATTGTTAGCTGCGGGTGGATTTACTCCTGGTAATGGTGCAGGTAATATGACTAGTGGTTTTATCAATGTACATAGTTTTGCAGCTGCTATAGCTCTTAAATTAACAGATACGGCTCCAACTGTAAATGTTAACAAAACTGCTCAGGCTGAAGGTAACTTTGAAGTATTCCCTAACCCTGCTTCTTCTATCGTAACTACTAAAGTTGACTTAGACGAAATGTCTAGCAGCGTTCGTTACATTGTAACTGATGCAACTGGTCGTGTATTAGCAATGGAAACACGTAAAGATGTACAAAACGATGTTTATACATTGGATGTTGAGAAATTTGCAGCTGGTGTTTACTTTGTACACATCAAAACTGATAATGGTTCTATTAGCAAGCGTTTCGTGAAGCAATAAGAATTGCAAGAGCACTATTAAAATAATAGTCTACTTAGCTTTATTTTCTAAATATAGAGTACCTGTTGAATACCCTAATTATCATTGAGCTAGATCTTAATGATGGTAGTATATTTGACAGGTACTTTTTTTATGACTAATCTTGTCATAAAATACATTGGATTTAGACCTGTTCTTAACTTTTGATCTAATGAATTCAATCAAAAGTTGAGGATATTTTGAAAAATATGATTATTTTAGCGTCTCGCTGAAATAATACATTACACTCTAAACATAACAAGCAATATAAAAATCAAACTGTGTAAATAATCCATTCATTGGTTCCTTCATTTTTTAAATGAATATTAGTAGTATAATTTTAAATAAAATTATTATTACTTTTCTACACAATTACAGATTTTCGACCTATTAATTAAAAAACAGATTTTCTATGTTAAAACAATCTTTAACTAAATTACTTGCAGTTTTTCTAGTAACTGCAGGAACAATTGGTGCACAAGCACAAACTGTTATTTGGGGAGCTGGGCACCCTGACTCAACAATCAACGCTCACGGACAATTCTCTGGAATGATGTCTGTTGGAGACACTGCAGGAATGAACCCTTCTGGTGCATGGATGATTGACACTATGGCATGTGGAGCTAAATGGGAATGGGATGCTGATGGTGAAATGATCGCCGGTGCATTGACTACTGATGTATGGATCCCACAAGGGGTTGGTCAGTGGATCACCTCTCCTTCCATTTCTAATGGTTGTGCAATGTTCAAGAGTGATATTTGGGAAAACAATGCACAAGGTTCTCCTTGGATTGGTGCAGGTACCTGTCCTGTATATCCTGGATACCACACAGCGTCTATGTATTCTCCTTTAATCGATTTGAGTGCATATGTAGACTCTACTTTACAGTTAGATTTCCACGCTTCTTACTTGGACTTTCTTAATAATCCTCACACTGTAGGGATTTCTACAGATGGTGGTGCTACTTGGACTGACATCAACTTTAGTGCTTTGTCTGGTGGTTCAGGTGTACGTTCTGA
>JAKVCT010000158.1 GCA_022448995.1 Saprospiraceae bacterium | reverse complement strand
AAAAGTTATTGCACCTGTTACGACATAGTGATCTCCATCACGAACAGCTTTGGTTTGTATATTTCCAACATCAGAACCTGCACCTGGCTCAGAAATCGCAATAGAACAGATTTTGCGTCCTGCAATTGTATCAGGTAAGTATTTTTGTTTCAATTCCTCAGAACCATGGGATAAAATATAAGGAGCTGCCATGTAGGATTGTACCATGGGAAGGATGGCAAAGCCTCCGGAATAACATTTAGATATCTCTTCATTGAAGATTAAAGAATAGTAAAAGTCTAAATCCATTCCACCATAAGCCTCTGGAAAATTTAAGCCCAAGTAACCCATTTCTCCAAATTTTGCCCACAAGTCTTTAGGAATTCTGCGTTCCTCCTCCCACTTATTGATATTAGGCATAACCTCTTTATCTAAAAACGCTCTAAGACTCTGTCTAAATAATAAATGTTCTTCTTTGAAATAATATTTATCCATTATAGTATATTTTTAATTGATTGTAATTATCCATAACGTTTCGGGTTTTTAGCTTCGCATGGACTATATGTGATCATAATTAGGAGTGTCTAAAATAGATGTTGTGAGTTAATAAAGCTGAATCTTTTGATGGTGCATTGATATTTTTATGACAGTGCATTAAGATACGTCGCTACAATTTGATATTTTTTATATTGATGCCAGGATCAAAAACAGAGCTACAGCAGGCTCTATGAAACTAATTCATTCCCTCAGCACAAAAAACATCATTTAAAAACTTTTATTACACTCTACTTAGGAATCGGATTCATTTTCTTTTTTGATTAAATACTCTTTCCAAACATCACTATTTTTGTGTAGAAACTGCATAATATTCGATACTGTATTTGGGAATAGACGTTTGGATAAATGTAGTAATCTAGAGGGTAAGTTTCCGTAGACCAAGAACTCATTTTTACTAATACCATTCAACAAACGTCTAGCAACCTTCTGAGGAGTTAGGTTTGATGAGTTTACAAAACGATGAGCAAGATGAGTGAGCTCTTTTGGACCACGAGCATATTGGGCAATATTCGTTCTGAAAAATAAGGGTAGAGCAACGGTTACTCCGATCCCCAAGGATTGCACTTCTTTTCTCAAGGTCTCGCCCAAAGCTAATACAGCAGCCTTTGTACAGTTGTAGGCAGACATAGCAGGCATATTGGAGAATGCAGCTGCACTGGAAATAATTACGATATGACCAGAGCGTTGCATACGCATCTTACGCATAAAAAAATGAATACCATGCACTACACCCATTTGGTTCACACCAACCATCCATTCCCAATTCTCTAAGCTGTAATCTTCAAAGTAAGAAGCATCTCCCACCCCTGCATTATTTACCAAAAGATCAATCCATGTAAATTCCTGTAAAAAGTCTTCTGCAGCCCTCTGGTAAGCATTCGCATCTGCTACATCAAAATGATATACTCTAGGTGTTCCTCCTAATTGTTGAATACGAGCCGCTGCATGGTATAGCTTACCTTCATCAATATCGGTCATCCCTATTGTCCAGCCCAAACGTGCCAGTTCTTCCGCTAAACACAAACCTAGTCCATCAGCACCTCCAGTTATAAATGCAACTCTATTGGGATATTTATTATTTAATCTATTCATCTTGATTGATAGTTCGTTGATTTTTTAATTTCACTGAGCACTTTGTAGTTTTACTTTGTTCAGCATCAAAAACCCGAAAAGCTCAGCAAAGTAAATTCTTTTGGACTTATTATGAAGTCGTTTAAGAATTATGTTCATCTACTTGCCTTCATTCAATATACATTTTTTCTTTGAAAAATTAGAACTCGTGGATTCTTTGAGGCTAGTTAAAGACAAATCCATTTGCAAAAATACCTGCCTGAAAAGAGTCTATCTTTTCTCCTGTTGATTCATAGCGTTCTATAACTGCTTGTTCTATACCTTTATATTGAGCTGTATATATAATATTAGTTGAAGGGTCGATTCCAAAACCATAAAAGTTCCCCTCTATCCATAGGTTTTTATTCGTACTACCTAAGCTATTTGACCAAATACCTCCACTATGTAAAAATAAAAGTTCATTATCCTTCAATAATAATCTTCGGGCACCTTCTCCTTTATTGAAAGAGATCACTGTATTAACAATACTATTCTGTACGTCAATTTTAGAGATACTTCCCGGCATTGTGTCTTGCAAACTACTGCTAGAATAAGGCATATGCCCTCTACAAGCCACCCAAATATTCCCATCCATGTCTTCTACCAAACTATTAGGCCCATAATCTAACTCAAAGGTCTGCTCTACTTCATGATTTTGAGTATTGATTACCTGAACCTTATTTTCTACATCGTATCCTCCTACACAAGCTACATACACCTTCCCATTACTAGCTTTCAATAACTGTTCAGCACCTTTTGCTGTTGGAATAGTTTTAATAATTTGGTTAGAATTTATATCGATAACGGCGACACTACTCGTCACTCCATCCAAGCCCCACTGACTCACATAGGCCACTTGATCAGAAACCTGTATACAATAGCGAGGTTGTTCCAAGCCTGTAATCTGTGCAAACTCTGAAAAATCCTTGAGTAAAACCTTCTCTATTTTGTTAGAATTATTCACTACAACATAGGCAAAAGTATCAATAATCGTCATAGATTGAACCACATTACCTAAGTCTCTATTATTCTTATCTCGAAAAATATCCTGTGTCAGCTTAGCATCCACCTTATTATAATGTGTAATTGTTCCAGAACTCACTTGAAATTGACCTTCGTTAATCACAAAAACACTGTTTTCTGAATATCCTTGTATTTCATCATCTAAATCCTCAACTGGATCTTCAGGATTACAGCTTCCAAGTAAAATAATATACGCTAAACAGGAAAAAAACATCAACAATTTAATTACACTCATTTTTCAAAAAATATTTTTAAGTTTTTATTAATTCAAAAATCAACGCAGCAAACACACACTAAACGCTCATAATCAGCAAATTAAAAAACAGAACAACCTTTCAAAATAAGCCGAAGCCTAAATTTAACCATATTAACTACACTTTTCTTTTTGTATTATTAGATAGTTTTCCTTATCTTGGTCAACGTTAATGAACAAAACTTCTTTTTTTGAATATTTCTGAGAACTTCCCTATAAGGTTTTAAGAGATATCTAACACAAATTAACCCTTTTTTTACTCAACTTACAAAACTTAACAAAACTATGGCAGTATTAGACGACATGGAAGGCGGAGCGATCACACAGAGAACAATCGATCACTTAAACAAGACAACAGGATGGATGAAATTCTTTTCTATTTTAGGTTTAATTATTTTGGGGATCGTGACAATTCTTCTAATAATTGGTATTGGAAGAATTTCTCAACTCGGAATACCGTTACGATTTAATTTCTTTGGGATAGTAACACTTCTGATCTGGATAGGATCAATCGCTGGTTATATTTATGCTTGTGTATTACTATTAGGTCACGCTAATAAACTTACTGAACTCTCACATACTAAAAGTCCATCTGCATTAGAACAAGCTATGGATAAGCAGAGACAATATTGGCTTGTTCATGGTATTCTTTTCATTGTAAATGTATTGTGGGCAATAATCGTATTTGCAGTTGCGAGATAATCAGCTGATAAAGCTCCATATTTTTTATATGCATTATGTTATCTGGTACTAAATTAGAGCAATACAGAAACGAAAATTCTCCTAATCAAAAAGCTGACTGTTTTAAAACAGTCAGCTTTTTTTGTGCCCCTAAATAAGAGCTAGTACAATTTAGACTAAATCTAAAAACTATAAAAAGCTGTTTTACAAACACTTAAAAACCTTGTATTTCATTTGCATTGCCCTCCTCAGCAAAATTAATAGAAGCCTTTCCTTTTTAATTCAAAAAGCTGTATTTTAACACAAAGACAGAAAATTATTCAATTAAACAAACTAACAAATTACTCATCACATGGCATTCGATATTGACATGATAAAAGCGCATTACGCTCAAGTAGCTGAGCGAGTTAATGCTGCTCGTGAAAAATTAGGGCGTCCACTAACGCTTGCTGAAAAAATACTATATGCGCATTTAAATCCAGCATCTCCATTGCAAGACTACGAACGTGGTGAGGATTATGTATTCTTCTCTCCTGACCGTGTTGCTATGCAAGATGCCACTGCACAAATGGCTCTTTTGCAGTTTATGATGGCAGGTAAAAACAAAGTAGCTGTTCCGTCTACCGTACACTGTGACCACTTGATCCAAGCGAGAGTTGGTGCAGCACAAGATTTAAAAGAAGCCAATCAAGAGAACTCAGAAGTTTATGATTTCTTGAGTTCTGTTTCAGACAAATATGGTATTGGTTTCTGGAAACCAGGTGCAGGTATTATCCATCAAATTGTACTAGAGAACTACTCTTTTCCTGGAGGAATGATGATTGGTACAGATTCGCATACCGTGAACGCTGGTGGTTTAGGTATGATCGCCATTGGTATTGGTGGTGCAGATGCTGTGGATGTGATGGCAGGTTTACCTTGGGAGCTTAAAATGCCTAAATTGATTGGTATCAAGTTGACTGGTAAGATGAATGGCTGGACTTCTGCTAAAGATATCATCTTGAAGGTAGCTGGTATCATTGGAGCAAAAGGAGGAACAGGATATATTGCAGAATATTTTGGTGAAGGTGCTGTTGGCTTGTCTTGTACAGGTAAAGGTACGATCTGTAATATGGGTGCAGAGATCGGAGCAACTACTTCTACTTTTGGCTATGACGATTCTATGAAGCGTTATCTAGAAGCAACAGGTAGAGCTGATGTAGCTGCTTTGGCTGAGGGAGTAAAAGAACACTTGACTGGTGATGCTGAGGCTTATGCTAATCCTGAAAAATACTTTGATCGAGTAATTGAGATTGACCTAAATACTTTAGAGCCACACTTGAATGGTCCTTTCACTCCAGACCGTGCTTGGCCTATCTCTACTTTTGCAAAAGCAGTAGAAGAAAATAACTTCCCTACTAAATTGTCTGTAGGCTTGATCGGTTCTTGTACCAACTCTTCTTATGAAGATTTGACACGTGCTGCCTCTATAGCCAAACAAGCTGCAGATAAAGGACTGAAAGCTAATGCTGAATTTACAATTACTCCTGGTTCTGAACAAGTTCGTTTCACGGCAGAACGTGATGGAATTTTAGATACTTTGGAGAATATTGGGGGGAGTGTTTTGGCCAATGCTTGTGGCCCTTGTATTGGAATGTGGCGTCGTGTTGGTGCTGAAAAGCAAGAACGCAATGCAATCATACACTCATTTAACCGTAACTTTGCCAAAAGAGCAGATGGTAATCCTAATACTTTGGCATTTGTAGCTTCTCCAGAATTGGTAACAGCTATGACTATTGCTGGTGATATGAAATTCAACCCATTGACAGATACTTTGATTAATAAAAATGGAGAAGAAGTCAAATTAGATCCTCCTACAGGTCAGGAGTTACCTCCTAAAGGTTTTGATGTAGAAGATGCAGGATATGATGCTCCAGCTGAAGATGGTAGTGGAATCAATATAGTGGTAAATCCTAGTTCTAATCGTCTGCAATTGTTAACACCATTTGTACCAATGACTTCTAATGATTTGCAAGGAATGCGCTTGTTGATCAAAGCCAAAGGAAAGTGTACTACAGATCATATTTCTATGGCTGGTCCTTGGTTGAAATATAGAGGTCACTTAGAGAATATCTCTCAAAACTGTTACATTGGTGCAGTGAACTACTTCAATGAGCAGACAAATAATGTTGCAAACTATGCAGCGGGTAATGAAGCTGAGTTTATGCCTGTTCCTGATTCTGCAATCAAATACCAAAAAAGCGGTATTGGTACTGTAGTCTTTGGTGAGGATAACTTGGGTGAGGGTTCTTCTCGTGAACATGCTGCTATGGAGCCTCGCTTCTTGGGTGTGAAGGCTGTGATTGTAAAATCTTTCGCTAGAATTCACGAAACTAACTTGAAGAAACAAGGTATGTTGGCTTTAACTTTCGTTAATCCAAGTGATTATGACTTAGTTCGTCAAGATGACAAAGTGGATCTTTTAGGTTTTGATGGTTTTGCAGAAGATAAGAACTTGACTGTTGTATTACACCATGCTGATGGTAGTCAAGATTCTTTTGAGGTAGCTCATAGTTACAACGAAATGCAAATCGGTTGGGTACGTGCAGGTTCTGCATTGAACAAGATCCGTGAAGAGCAGGGTGCTTAAGATTTGGATCAGAATGATCTAGATTTTAGCGTTGCTAAATGTATAAAAGGGGGTGTCTGAAAAGGTTACCCTAATCTGAAAGATTAGAATATTATTTGATTCTATTTTTCGAAACTTGCCTTTTCAGACACCCCCTTTCTTATTTCCGCCAATTGAATTGATTAATAATCAATTTATTATCGCTTAATCAGTCGAATTGTTTTATGCTGGTAAGTCACTAAATAAATTCCAGCTTCCCAGTTCTCCCCTAGGCTCAAAATTCCATTCGCTTCTTGGATATTGACTGTTTCCACCAATTGTCCCAGTAGATTACGTACCTGAATTTGGTGCTTATTTTCTACTGACCAAGCTTCAGAAAAATCATAAGCTAATTGTACATTGTTTTCAAACGGATTTGGATAAGCATTCAAGTTAATTGCATCATTTGTATTCAATACAACACTAGTTGTTGTATCTGTGGATGCGCTATCTACAATTTCAAATAAATCAATAGCTGCTTCAACAATGTGACCAGGTGAATTATCTGAAGCTATAAAAGTTACTTGCATAGCGTTTGTTAAAGTTAGATAATCATCCAACTTAAATTCTCTGCGAGTTGACCAAGCATAAGTACTACTATCAGGCCCAATAGTTGTTAGACGAACAGTCTCGATACCATTAGAAATATCTACTGTCAATGTATCATTGAATGCACTACCTCCAGTTCCTCCTTCATTCACAAACCAATAATAAAAACTCAAATGTGGATTATCATAGTTAGACATATCAAATGTAGGCGATATCAAGCGAACTAACCCATCATCAATATCATCTGCTCCGTTTTGTCCACCACCATTATTTCCAGTTACATAGCATAGTTCTCCAATGTCTCCTAGCAGATCATCTTCAGGAGCAGTTTGTCCATTGTTGCTAGCCACACCTTCTGGATCTACTCTCTCCCAGTCCCCAGAACTGGCATTTCCATTAGTTGTCCATCCTAAATCTAGGGCAAATTCATCACGATAACCTTCTTCCAGATCAATTACTGGCAAAGGCTGTCCCACATTGATTCCAACAATCAAAGTATCTTCTGTATGGTATCCCCATTTTCCTGTAGTAATAGTATAATCTCCAGGGTATAAACTATCTACAGTATAATTTCCATTAGCATCTGTGAATACAGTATACTCATACTGACTACTGATTAGATGTACTGTTGCGTTTTCGATTCCTGCATTACCTGTTGCATTTTCAATTACTTGTCCACTGAATGCAAATGCCATTGCAGGCTCCAACTCAACATCCTGTACAGTCACCACACCATTTTGCAAGGTCACTTGAACCGTTTTAGGAAAATAACCTGCTTTGGAATAGGTCACATTGTAGGTTCCTGCTTGTGCAATTCCTGTTTTATACTCTCCAATCAGATCAGAATCGGTGTAAATAGGAGTAGTATCTAATTGAATATCTACATTGGATAAAGGAGTTCCTGTTCCTAACTCTGTTACCAAACCTTCCAAACGACAAGCCCGCTGATAAGTGGGTTGAAATACATGCAACCCTGTATTAATATCTGTAACAAAGATCATCCCTGAAGGCGAAAATGGGTAAGCTCCCCATGCACCAAAGAATAAAGGCCCCCCAGTTGTTGGATTGGGAAATGGGTAAGTATCATATTTAGCAACTTCAACCAAATTATCTGGGTGACTTGCATCCAAAACGATCACTCCATCTGTATAATAAGAAATAATAATATAGTCATTCCAAACATGTACATTATGTGGAATAACACCTTGCCCTTCTGTTTCGAAAGGTCTCCATAAATCAATCTCCTTGATGTCTGTCAAATCAGATACATCATAAGAACCAATAAAAGCGTTTGGCTTCTCATCTGTGGTAAACAAGGTATTTCCATCATCTGAAATCCATGCATTATGCGTAAATACAAAAGAAGTTGTTTGCTGAGCCAACAAGACAGGAGCTGTTTTATCAGAAACATCATATACAGAGAAAAATCCATCATTGATATCAGATGTCCAGAGTGTGTCCCCACGGGTATAAGCATCATGTGCATAAAAAGGCTGTGTTGTCCCCATATAAATAGGAGTTCCAGGTGTAGTATGTACATCAAATATCAGCGTTTCTCCCACACTGATATTACTCCCTGCAATATAACAATAACCATTCTCATCAATGTATAAGTTATGTGCTTTATTAAAGGTACCCGTTACTCCATTAACAGTCAGTTGTGGATTAATAAATTGATAGGTAAAATTACTTGTATCTGATAAATTGATAATTAATAAACCATCCGTTCCTACATCTGTAGTTACATAGGCATAATCTCCCCAGGTTTTCAAATCCCTCCAAAGTGACTGATTTCCAGGTATAAATAATTTTTCGACAGGATTGGTCGGATCTTCCAAACTAACAATAGATGTTCCTGTGACTGTTCCTACTAGTGCGTATTCCACACCACTAGAGTGTTGGTAGCCCCAAACATCATTTAGATCCATGGTATAGGGCAAGTTACTCAACTGAGTTAAGTTGTAGTTCTGCGCAAATGTACTGCATGCTAATAGTGAGAGTATTAATACCCCGTAAAATTGCTTAATCATGTTACTTAATTGATAATATATTAAAATAATGTGCTGTTATCTCTTTATCTAAATAAGAGGACAAAATAATGGTAGAATAGATTTAGAATGATTTTAGTCAAACCCAAAGGGTTCAACGCAGTTAAAAATTGACTTAAAATCGGCCAAAGATAATTAAGTAGGTGGGCATCATTAATGTAAGAATAATTATGGCTAACTACTTATGAGAACATTTGGACTGTTACTTAGATAGAGGTTGTTAATGGAATCAATTGAATACTAGATTTGAGAATAAGTACTTGTACTACAAAACATAAGTAAAGTAGTCAATTAGTTTTTTATAATTGGTATACAATCATCTTCTAATTCAAAGAAATAAACTCCTTTTTGAGAGAATGGTTCTGTTGGAATTACTTGTGTGTTTTCTTTTAATACATCAGTGTAAATTAGCCGCCCTAGAGCATCATAAATTCTAAACTCTTGATTAACTGGAATTTCTTTTTTGTAATAATCTAGAAGAAGTTGCTCACTGAACGGATTAGGATACAAACGAATCCCATAAGCATGTCCAGTAATCGTTTCCCAAGCACCAGCAATTCCCTCTGTGATTTGAATCTGATCAATAGCTGCACTCGTCCAGTGTGGATTGCTGGGATCATCTCCCAATTCAAAAATAATCTGCAAGGAATCTTCTGGAATATTTGTATAATCCAACAAAGAAAACTGTTGTATAGGTGACCAATATGCCCAGTCCTCTCCTCCATAAGTCGCAATTAGATCAAGTTGGTTAGTTGTACTATTGTATAAGTATAAATGTAAGAAATCATCTAAAGGTAAACTATCTATACTCTCCTGAGTTTTTCGATTCACAAACCAACACTGAAAACTAAAATATGGGTCTTTGTAGTCTGCTAAGGTGAACAATGGTGATTTTAAGCGCGTTTTTCCTAAATTGACGTTTGATTCTTCTGGTGTACCTGTCAGATAACAAAGATCCCCAAGATCTCCTGTGGCATCCCCTTGATAATACTGCCCAAAAATATTCATATATGGAATAGTTGTACGATTCCATTCTCCAGTGATCCCTGGATCATTCTGAGTTTTCCAGCCCAAATCCATTAAAAACTCATCTCTATATCCTTTTGGCAGACGAAAGACAAAATTATCTCTGAGTTCTTTCTCTACTTTTACGTTTTTTAACTGTTGCGTAACTCTTCCCCATTTTCCAATATTCACCGTATATTCTCCTGCATAAACCTTAGGTAAAATAAAATTTCCTAAGGCATCGGCCTCTACCTCAAAGGTATAGACACTGTTAATAAATTGAATCTTAGCATTGGCTATGGTCTGGTCTTGAGCCTCATCAGCTAAGACTTTTCCTGTAATAGGAAACGATAAATCTAGTTGAAGTGTAATGTTTATTGTTTTAACTTTCCCATTTTCCAAATCAAGTTCCAAAGATTTGGATTCGTATCCTTGTTTTTCAATTAACACCTTGTAGCTTCCTGCTTGTGCTATTCCTGTCTTGAAATTACCTATCCAATCAGTTGTTGTACTAGCATCAAGTTTGTCTGTAACCGTAATTTTAGCATCAAAAATGGGTTCATTGCTGCCCTGGTCATAGACCCAGCCTTCTAAGTAGCAAGCACGTTGATAATCCACATCCAAGATATGTAATCCGGTATTAATGTCTGAAATTAAAACCAAACCTGAAGGTAAAAAAGGATAAGCTCCCCATGCTCCTCGGAATCCTGTCCCCTCGTTAGGATAAGTATCGTACTGCGCCACTTTCACTAGATTATCTGGTTTACTAGCATCTAGTACAATCAAACCTTCTGTATAGTACGAAACTAAAAGATAGTCATTGTGGACATGGACATTATGAGGAATTGCTCCTGTTTGTGTTGCATCATTAGGACGCCAACGATCTAAATAACGAAAGTTGTCAGGATCTGAGATATCATAAGCTCCAATCCACGATTCCGGACGCTCATCTGTCGTAAATAAGGTCTCGGCATCATCTGAAAGCCAAACATTATGAGTAAAATTGGTGGGTGTTGGATAACTTCCTAAACTAATCGGTTGATTTATATTCGTAATATCATAAGCCGAGAAATGTCCTTCGTAGATATCTGCTGTCCATAACATATTATCTCTGGCATATAAGTCATGTGCATAAAACATGCCCACAGGTCGAATTTGTGTAGGTTGCCAGGGATCTGAATTTAGATCAAACAAAGCAGGATATCCTAGGCCTGGGGAATTATTCCAGCCAACTACATATAAACGTCCCTGTTGGTCAATCCATATATTATGTGCCTTTTTGATCTGGAAGGTATTCAAGGAATCTTCGTAGTAGCTCCAAGGTATTGTATAATGATAGGGTACAGAATCCGGCAAATAACTCAAATCAGCAACTAGCAAACCATCTTCTCCTTCATCAGCAACCACATACATATAGTTCTGCCAGGTTTTAAGATCTCTCCAAATCGATGGATGACCATCAATAAATGCAACTTCCTGAGGATCAGAAGGATTAGCAAGACTTACAATAGAAACACCTTCATAAGTTCCAACTAGTGCATATTCTGTACCATCAGGGTGTACGTATCCCCAAATATCACTAAGTCGTGCTGAATT
>JAKVCT010000157.1 GCA_022448995.1 Saprospiraceae bacterium | reverse complement strand
CACCGCTATCACGAGGCTTTTTAACAAAGTGCAGCGCAAAAAGGCTGATTGAATTAAATACAAATTAATTGTGGCTACCTACTTAGATATTGATCGATTCTAAAAATATGTCTTGGAATAGATAGAGGATAGTTTTTTACACGTTCATAATCATTAGCATCTCTAAGCTGAACTAATTTAGCTCCAAAGCTCAAATTTAATTCTTCTGAAGTGTAGTTAGCGATTTGGTCTACTGCCGCGTTATAAGCCTCTAGGTCTGGCTGCCTGTATTTATTGGAGACTTCAGCTTCTGCAGTTAAAAATTCATTTAAAAAATTTTGTAATTCATTCATTGTCTCATCTAAATTTTATCTGTTACATCTCTAAGATTTGATTTAAAGCTAAGATAGGAATGCTCTTAGTTCTGCTGCTTTGCACTTACAGGCCTGCAAATTGCCTATGGAAGGAGTGTGTATATATTCGACTGTTGCATTGGATGGGATTCGCTTCATTATTCCTTTAAGTTGAGCTCTTTTTTAATTAGATTTTAGGATAGTTAATCTCAAAATCATATCTATAGGCCTAGGCTAGATCCACTTTTGGTACCATAAATCTTTAGTTGTATTTAGAGCTTTCAATTTCTCTTCTTCCTCTTCCAAAAACATATCAACCCTCATTTGATCTGGTATAGCATGATCTTTCTGTTTTAATTCTATGAAAAATTTCATCATAAAAGACTTGGCTCCTAAATAGAATGATCGATCTTTTTTACTAAACTTAATTAAATTACTACAAAATTCTAATCTTGCTCTTAAGGCAAGATTTTCGTTCAGTAAAATCTCCCCAAAAAGAGGATATTGTTGTTCTTTTTTATAGTATTGATGTGCATACAAGCATTTCTCTAACTTATCTGACGCAACATACCAAGGATCTTGTAAAAGCTCTTTTATATATTTGTCTTTAGTAGTATGAATATCATAGACTAAACGAAGCCCTATATTATTTGAGGGTAAAACTTCAGGTATTTTTGAAAATAGTAGTTTGGAATATTCATGATCCTGACCTACAGAGAACGTCCAGTCAAAAACATTCTCTTGATAAGAGTATTCAAGATCTTCAAACTTTTCCCTTACCCAATCACATACCTCTTTATCAAGATAGCCTAATAAGCCAATGAGTTTGCAATAAAAACTAGGAAATATATCTTTTCTTATCTCTTCTAATAAAAAAGAGGATAACTCCTGAATGGGAATATTACCTGCATAAGTATAGGTGTTTACTAATGTTTCATTCAATAATTCTAAAAAGGAACTTTCATTTATAGAATTAAGCTTTTTAAATTGGTAAATGATTGAGGCATCTCCTTTTTCACTAAATGTGGCTAAAAATCTAAGTGCAGAGATATAGACGTTTTTATCTAAAGTTGTAGTCTGTGACTCCAAAAAAGAAATGGCTTGTTTATGTAAAAGATCAAAAAAAGCTCTTGTATAGTTTGACCATTTGAACCGATTAGTAAAGCGATATTGGTTGGTTACATAATCCGCGATAACACCGAATATAAAGGGATCCCTAGAGTTTAGTAGTTCTTCTCCTAAGGTCATATCTCGCTCTTCAAAAAACAGCTCTATCTTTTCAACATTAGCATGTATTCTATAGTCCCAAAACTCTTTTTCTAGTATCATTTTCTCTTATCTTTTTCTGAAAGGTCTACATAATCGGATGTTATTTCATTTATCAGCTCTTCACCTCTTCTTTTTCGCAGTCCGTGGGAATGGGCAACAACAATTTGAATGAAGAAATCATCCTAATCTTGCCAACCCCTTAAATATATCTTCTCGCTCAGCCAATTGCTTGATAATAACAGGATCTGCGGCCCTAGATTCGCAATCTACAATACCACAACGTTCACATGTTGTATGTACTTCGCGATACTTAAGCTTAGGATCACTCAAAAAGTTAAAAATTCCCCTGACTTTGTCATTAATCAGTAAACCTAATGTGACACTCACTCGACTTTTAGACCCCAAAAAGCCTTCTTTTGCAAGAGAAATACAAAGATATTCATTGTCTGTTTGCCAATATTTAGAAATTTGAGTATCAGCAATGACTGTAGCTTTACTTGCTATGACATTTTCATGTAATTCGTGGAGACTTGTCACCGATACCCATCGACGACAATAATGTTCTGATAACTCATTATTATAAGGATTATGTAACCGAGAAAGATGCAAATTCTTAGTCATAGTGAATTTATCTTCTTGTTCATATCCTCTTAGTTTGATGAAGAATAAATCTTCTAATCCAAAATGATGCGGCAATATATTTGTCAATCGCTGCAATAACATATCTGGAGTAACATTATATTTATCTACTAAAGAAAGCATTAATTCAGGTTTCCAAACATTCTCCCTGGTCAAGGCCTTGATATCCTTTATGATTTCTTCTTCGCTCATCAATAATGCTGCTGCAAAGTAAGATGCTTTGTGATAATTGAGTAATTTATCAAAAGAATCAATCTTGAGCACTGTTGTTTCGTACGCTCTGTCTTCTATTTTTAAGAACTGATACCCTAACTCCCTTGCCAAAAGAAAATTGTCTTGTGCACTTTTGAGTCCATCCTTGACGAATAATCTTTTGGAATTCGGCTCATAATACGACCGAATACTCTGCAGATTTGCTTGTTTGCTCAATGCTTTTCGGTCTACTTTTATATCGTATAACTCGCTCAACTGCTCTTCCAAGAAAGCCGTCGTAAAAGGTAAAGTTTCCTTGATAGAAAAGTATTGCTTAAACTGCCTACAAGCTTCTTCTATGTCACCAAAATAATTGTTGTACATATCTTGATACGAACGTAAAGCTTCTTTGTAGAATTGACTTTCTCCTACTTGATAATTTCTCGCTAACTTAAATATCGTAGAAATAAATGCATTGACTCTGTCGGGTGTCTGCGTAAATAATTCCAACATTTTAGCGGTACTCAAACCAAACTCTTCTAGCGGAAATAACTTGAAGAAGTTGGAATGTAACAAATCTATAATCGGTTGTAACTTTTTCGATGCATTTGTAGCCACCATATAGTTGTAATCAACACCTAAAGCAATGGCCAAGTTTGTAATTTTATCTGGCTTTGGATAGCGTTTACCTTTTTCTATATCATTGAGATAAGAAGTCGACAAACCTGTCATTTTGGATAACTCTTGATATGACAACTTTTTTTGTAAGCGTAAATAACGCGTTTTGAAGCCGAATATCAATCGTATTACTTGTGCGTCTGTAAGCATGTGTTACTTGTTATTTGCTGATATTATGAATCTATGTATAAACCAAAACGCTCTCTTGAGTGGTTACGAAACACCTAATATACTGATAAGTATTTATTAATTATTCAAGCGATACGGAAAGTATTCAAAAATAAAATAAAATATTTTTTAGCGGAATTTCCGCTTTTTGAGGAAAAGTTATATTATTGGAAAGAATTTTGAGACATATTATAATATCTTCTTTACAAAAGGAAGGAAGATACTAACCAAAAAAAACTTTGCGGCATTGGATTCGCAAACCATTAATGATCATCACCATTGAATTTATATGACGGTAAATTGGTAGATAATCATATCAAAAAAGAAATAATATCATTTTACTGACAGTATTGTCATCCACATACTGTCTGAATATATCTCAAAAAAAAATCAATGAAAAATCAAAACAATCTCGTCAAAAAGACGACCCAAGCCATTACTATTCATGGAGAAATGAAAGTAGGATTTGAAGAAATACTAAGTCCTGAAGCACTAGATTTCCTTTACGAATTGCATCAAAAATTCAACGCTCGCCGCAAGGTTTTACTAGCACTCCGAGAAGAACGCCAAAAAGAGATAGACAAAGGAAAAACACCTAACTTCCTAGAGGAAACAGCAGCTGTAAGAGCGGCAGACTGGCGTGTTGCACCACTCCCACAGGATTTATTAGATCGTAGAGTAGAGATTACAGGTCCTGTAGACCGTAAGATGATTATCAATGCTCTTAATAGTGGCGCAAAAGTTTTCATGGCTGACCTAGAAGATAGTAATACTCCAAATTGGAATAATAACATCCAAGGACAAGTCAATCTAAGGGACGCCGTCAATGGAACAATCAATTTTACGAATCCAAAAAATGGAAAATTTTACCAATTAATGGAAAAAGTTGCTACGCTGATGGTACGACCTCGGGGATGGCACCTAGAAGAAAAACATTTACTTTGCAAAGGGGAACGCATGAGTGGTAGTTTGGTAGACTTTGGTCTATTCTTTTTTCATAATGCTGCTAACTTGGTTGCCAAAGGCAGTGGGCCTTACTTTTATCTTCCCAAAATGGAATCACACTTAGAAGCTAGATTATGGAATGACGTTTTTGTCTATGCGCAAGAGACTCTAGGTATTCCACAAGGTACAATCAAAGCTACTGTCTTGATAGAAACGATTTTAGCTAGTTTTGAACTAGACGAAATTTTGTATGAGCTACGCGAACATTCTGCAGGACTTAATTGTGGTCGTTGGGACTATATTTTTTCTTACATAAAAAAATTACGAAATATAGAAGGCTATGTTTTACCAGACAGAGCTCAAGTAGGAATGTCCACTCCATTTATGGCAGCTTATTCGCAATTAGTCATCAAAACCTGTCACCGTAGAGGAGTACACGCTATGGGAGGCATGGCCGCTCAGATTCCAATAAAAAATGATGAAGAAGCCAATCAGAAAGCAATCCAAAAGGTAAAAAATGATAAATTAACAGAAGTAAAGAATGGTCATGACGGAACATGGGTCGCACACCCTGGACTTGTCAAAGTAGCTATGGATATTTTTGATGAATACATGCCTGAAGCGAATCAAATTCATGTCAAAAGGGATGATGTCAATGTTAGTGCAACAGACCTCCTAACATCTCCGATGGGGACTATTACCGAAGCAGGACTTCGTATCAATATCAATGTTGGTATTCTATATATTGAGAGTTGGTTGAGAGGAAATGGCGCAGCTGCACTCTACAATCTAATGGAAGATGCCGCTACCGCCGAAATTTCGCGCACTCAAGTTTGGCAATGGATCAAAAACCAATCAACACTAGAGGATGGCCGTACGGTTAGTTATTCATTATATCAAGAATTATTACCATCCGAATTGGAGAAAATCAAAGCCTACGTAGGTGAAGCCAATTACGAAAATGGTCAATTTGCAAAAGCTGTAGAAATCTTTGATATGTTGATTCAAAAAGAGGATTTCGTAGAGTTTTTGACCTTGCCTGCATACGAAATAATCTAAAACAATACGAACATAAGAAGAATTGCTAGTGCTAAAGACTGATCTATAAAAATCGTCACAGCTCCAGCTGTTCTTATTATATCCAGATAAGTATAGCCTGCATGTTTTCTTTTGAGAACAAACCAATACCCTATTCTCATTCCTTAACAAACAATTTTATCCAATCAATCACATAAATTTTAATCAATTATGAATAATTATAATTCTGCTGTCGATTTCGTAAGAAATCTAAAAGCAAAATACGGCCAAGCTTGGAATGAAATCAATGCTAACAATGCTGCTCGCATGAGTATCCAAAATAAATTCAAAACAGGATTAGATATCGCTAAATATACTGCTGCTATAATGCGTCAAGATATGGCTGATTATGATGCCAATCCTGCTCAATATACTCAATCTTTAGGTTGCTGGCATGGATTCATAGCCCAACAAAAAATGATTGCAGTCAAAAAATACAGAGGAACAACCAAAAAGAGCTATTTGTATCTTTCTGGTTGGATGGTTGCTGCTCTACGCTCTGAGTTTGGCCCCTTGCCAGACCAGTCTATGCACGAAAAAACAGCTGTTCCCAAACTTATAGAAGAAATTTATACCTTCTTACGCCAAGCAGATGCTATTGCACTAAACGATCTATTTCGTCGTTTAGATGCAGGCGAAGATGTCCAGAACGAAATTGACAACTTTGAGTCTCATGTTGTTCCTATCATTGCTGATATTGATGCTGGGTTTGGTAATGAAGAAGCTACCTACCTCTTAGCTAAAAAAATGATTGAAGCAGGAGCCTGTGCTATTCAAATAGAGAATCAAGTGTCAGACTCTAAACAGTGTGGTCATCAAGATGGTAAGGTGACAGTCCCTCATGAAGACTTTGTTGCCAAATTAAATGCAATCCGTTATGCCTTCTTAGAACTAGGGGTAGACCAAGGTGTGATAGTCGCTCGTACAGATTCGGAGGGTGCTGGTTTGACTCAAAAACTACCCGTATCAACAAAAGCGGGTGATTTAGCCTCTAAATACCTAAATTTTGTAGAAGCAGAAGAAATAACACTAGAAGAGGCAGAAGAAAATGATGTGTTACTAAAACGCAATGGTAAACTGGTTCGTCCTGTTCGTTTAGCAAATGGCTTGTATAAATTCAAAGAAGGTTCTAATATAGATCGTGTTGTCTTGGATTGTATTACTAGCCTACAAAATGGAGCGGACTTGTTATGGATAGAGACGCCAACTCCTCATATTGGTCAAATCGCAGACCTGGTCAATCGTGTGAGAGAAGTAATGCCCAATGCCAAATTAGTGTACAATAACTCCCCATCATTCAATTGGACTCTAAACTTCCGCCAACAAGCTTATGATGCAATGTTAGCTGAAGGAGCTGATATGGATGCCTACACAAGAGGTGACTTGATGTCCATTGAGTATGATGGTACAGCACTAGCTCAAAAAGCAGATGAAATGATTCGTACTTTCCAAGTAGATGCTTCTAGAGAAGCAGGTATTTTCCACCACCTGATCACATTGCCGACCTATCATACAACAGCCTTGCATATGAATGATTTGGTAGAAGGATACTTTGGCGACCAAGGCATGTTAGCTTATGTTGGCTCAGTACAGCGTCAAGAAATTCGTAAAGGTGTGGCTTGTGTCAAACACCAACGTATGGCAGGTTCTGACTTAGGCGATGATCACAAAACATTCTTCTCTGGTAATAAGGCATTGAAAGCTGGAGGCGAGAAAAACACAAGTAATCAATTTGAAGCCGTTCGCGCTTAAAAAAATGATATTTCAAGACTTTTAACGATTTAATCTATTATTAAACAGTTGAGCCTTCGGTCTAGACCGAAGGCTCTTTCTTTATCAAAAGAGTAGCTATCTAGGGTGATTAGCTTCGCAGAGCCCTTCGGGGTTCTGTATTAAGCATATTTCTTCTCTCACCTTTTGCAGCAATTGTTAAAAGTAGCTTGAGAAGAGGTTTTCTTAATACTGAACCTCCCTAGCTAAACTCATCCTACATAAGTATAAAGTCCTTCTAGGTAGACTGTATTTAAGTAGCCTATTTTGAATGCTTTTAGTCAATTTTTTCAGCTACCCAATGTTCTAGTGCATAAGCTTCTGCCTCTTCCAAAGTTTTAAAGTAGGGAGAACTCCTGTAAACCTTTTCTTGAGCTAAATAACCATCATACTCATCATAAAGAAGTAAGTAGGTGGACATAATTAATTTTATAATAATTCACAAGATTTAACTTCGTTGAGCCTTTCAGGGTTTTTGATGCTGAACGAGGCGAAAACCCCGAAGGGCTCAACAAAGTTAAACGTAGGGATAGCCACGAAGTGGACAGAGGCGAAGCCGACTAGTGGCGAGCTACGCTGCCACCACCGCTATCACGAGGCTTTTTAACGAAGTGCAGCGCAAAAAGGCTGATTGAATTTACTTCGTAGAGCCCTTCGGGGTTAAATACAAATTAATTGTGGCTATCTACTTAGTTGTGCTTGGTAATTATTCTCTTGATAATTGCGGTGAATTTCGTAATGCCATTCGACATGTTGCCATGTCAGATCCTTGTGTATGATTTTTACGCGTTTTTTCACTATTTTCTAAGATTTTAGCTATCCTCTTATTTGGGTAATCGCCTCAATATCTTACAGTCCCAAAACTCTTTTTCTCTTATCATTTTCTGAAAGGTCTACATAATCGAATATTATTTCATTTATCAGCTCTTCACCTCCTTTTTTTATCTTCAGTTCCTAAGAGTGAGGCTAAAAGTTCAATCAAGTAAGATACTTATCGATTTCATCATTATTAATTCCCTCATGATCAATACGATTTACATTTAGTAAATGTAACATCAACTCTTTTAATTCTACAGGATCAATTATGCTTAGACTAGATAGGGCACAAGAAATAAAAAAATTATCTCGTTCACATAGGACTTCGGTTACATACGTTTTTACCGTTTGAATAACTTCCTTTCGTTTGGCAGCATCTCCTTTTACTATTTCAGCTAAGGCAGCAACTACGACACTGGATTTTAGATCCAAGTTGTAGTCTGATTCTTTGTAGGTATTTGTTTCTAATAATAATGGGATAAGGTGACTCAGTGCTACAGCTCCCATTAGCCCCATAATTTTAGGGAACTCCAACCAATAAATATCCGCTTCAATATTATCTGGAACAAATAAGAGTTTTATTAAAAAAGGAATCGAGGATATTTCTTTCATTTGCCCTAAAATACGCCAAGCATGAATAGCAGAATAGTCGCCCTCTATTCCATAGTCAATAATATAGTTTTTATCTGCTATAAATTCTTTAATAAAATCTAAATCTTTTTGCTCGATTCCTTCATTACGATAATCTAGCCATTTTTCATTGTGAAAAATAGTTCTTAGCCCCAAAGACTTCAATAGTTTAGTAGTGATATCTTTCCTTGTTTCCATATATTACTTTTGAACGAGTCTTATCCGCTAGTCCATCAATACCAATGGCTATTGTATGGAGGGAAGCAGACATCTATTCAATATAACGACGAGGACCCTCCATATAAAGTGTAAAAATATAGATACTTCGAGAGTCTAACAGCTTCTTAGTTATCTGTCAAATTTGTAGCACTTTCTCTGAACTTACCAAAGGCTTCTTGATATTTTTCTTGCAGAGCATCATCCTTAAAAATCATACCCGCATACATAAAATCATCCTTGATATACTCTCTAATAGAACTACCATCATTTGCCACGATCCGAACAAACTCAACCTCTCGCTGAAGTTTACTATGAGGATCAGGCATTTTGTCTGTAAGTTCAGTCTTTTCCGTTTCATTATTGATAGTTATACCATCAAAAGAGGTTTGGGAAACGTCATACAGAGGAATACAAAAGAAAGTAATATCCTCATCCTTAGGTGAGAAGAAATAAACCAAATCTAAATTAATTTTCTCTTCTCGTTTTTGCGTAAAATGTTTTGGAATCTGAATAGTGAAGAGGTTCTCCTCCCCGAACTGGACATATTCCATTGGTTGTTTCTTTACTTCTTTTTCTGTCTCTTCATTATGAACAACGTTGGTTCCTGCTGAAGCATCATGGATATTGTTTGAAGTAGAAGTAGGAGTACTGTTTTCTGTTGCTGTTTCACAAGCAACTAGAAGACCTAGTACAAATAAGGTACATGTTAATAGTTTCATGAAAAATAGTTGGTTAAAAAATATCTTAAAGTTAAGTAATTTTAAAGGCTCTATAATAAGCTTTTATTATGAAGTTGTCTAAAAATTATCTTCATCACACCAAATCCTCTGCATTTTTGTAATAAATTTAATTCTTAAACAACTTCTATCTATAGTTTGTGAAGCTTGATACCCTCTTTAGAGCTGCTATACTTTGATTAAAACTGTATTGATATATTAGGTAGTTGTTTTCTTAACTCCTCTTTTGCGGTATTGCTGAGTTGGTTGCCTTCTAACCAAAGCGTTTCAAGCTGTTGGAGTTGTCCGATAGCTGCTGGTAGAGAGCTGAGTTCGTTGCCCAACAAACCAAGCCCTTTAAGCTTTTGGAGTTGACTGATAGATTCTGGGAGAGATGGGAATTGGTTGTGCCCCAAACCGAGAAGTTGAAGATTTTGGAGTTGACTGATATATGCTGGTAGAGAGCTGAGTTGGTTATCACCCAAATCAAGCTTTTCAAGCTTTTGGAGTTGGCCGATAGATGCTGGTAGGGAGCTGAGTTGGTTGTTACGCAAATAAAGCGTTTTAAGCTGTTGGAGTTGCCCGATAGCTGCTGGTAGGGAGCTGAGTTGGTTGTCACCCAAATAAAGCTTTTTAAGCTGTTGGAGCTGTCCGATAGCTGCTGGTAGGGAGCTGAGTTGGTTATCACCCAAATCAAGCTCTTTAAGCTGTTGGAGTTGAGAGATAGCTGCTGGTAGGGAGGAGAGTTGATTGTCACTCAAATAAAGCGTTTTAAGATTCTGGAGCTGGCCAATAGATGCTGGTAGGGAGCTGAGTTGGTTGTCATACAAATTAAGCAATTCAATCTTTTGGAGTTGAGAGATAGCTGCTGGTAGGGATGAGAGTTCATTGCCATTCAAGTCAAGCACTTCAATCTTTTGGAGTTGAGAGATAGCTGCTGGTAGGGTTTCAAGTTGGTTACGACCCAACCAAAGCTTTGTAAGCTGTTGGAGTTGACCGATGGATTCCGGCAGTGCTGAGAGTTGGTTTTTTTCCAAATAAAGCTCTTCAAGATTCTGGAGCTGGCCGATAGACGCTGGTAGGGTTTTGAGTTGGTTGCCCCTCAAATCAAGCTTATAAACAAGTTCGGGTTGCTTTAAGGCTTCTTCTAGAGAGTAATAAATCTTATCTTCTTGCCCCCATGCCAAGAAAGGGAAAGCGACTAAGGATAAAAAAAAGAAGATCGTTTTCATGATTTTATATTATTAGATGTTCAATAATTTTGTGAATTTTGTGAAGGTTGATACCTTCTATATGGATGCTGTACTTTGATTAAAGTATTAATATAATAATAGGTAGTTGTTTTCTTAACTCCTCTTTTGCGGTATTGCTGAGTTGGTTCTCACACAAATTAAGCAATACTATCTGTTGGAGCTGGCCAATAGCTGCTGGTATGGAGCTGAGTTGGTTGTTACTCAACCAAAGCTTTTCAAGCTTTTGTAGTTGGCCAATAGCTGCTGGTAGAGATTGGAGTTGGTTATCACCCAAATCAAGCTTTTTAAGCTGTCGGAGCTGTCCGATAGATTCTGGTAGAGAGCTGAGTTCGTTGCCCCACAAATAAAGCTCTTTAAGCTGTTGTAGTTGTCCAATAGCTGCTGGTAAGGAGCTGAGTTGGGTTCTATTCAAATCAAGCTTTTCAAGCTTTTGTAGTTGCCCGATAGATGCTGGGAGGGAGTCGAGGCCGGAGTTACTCAAATCTAGCTTATAAACGAGATCGGGTTGTTTCAGGGCTTCTTCTAGAGAGTAATAAATCTTATCTTCTTGCCCCCATGCCAAAAAAGGAAGAGCGACTAAGGATAAAAAAAGGAAGATCGTTTTCATGATTTTATATTTTTAGATATTCAATAATTTTGTGAAGTTTTTGAAGGTTGATACCTTCTATATGGATGCTGTACTTTGATTAAAACTGTATTGATATATTAGGTAGTTGTTTTCTTAACTCCTCTTTTGCGGTATTGCTGAGTTGGTT
>JAKVCT010000156.1 GCA_022448995.1 Saprospiraceae bacterium | reverse complement strand
CACGAGGCTTTTTAACGAAGTGCAGCGCAAAAAGGCTGCTTGAATTAAATACAAATTAATTGTGGCTATCTACTTATGATTCCTTTTTTAAGTAATACAGCATTCCACAAAAAACCTTGAAGAATTCAATGTAACTAATCTTAATACTACTTTCGCTCGTGACTTCACGCGTAAAAATCAATCTTGATACTACAGGAATTATCGAATTTCACATAACCCCCAATAGCAGCAAATGAATAGATATAAACAATATTTAAAAAAAAAGAACTTGGCCTACTGTACCTTGTATCCAAATGTAAGCAACCTGTTTCCTCTAAATCTAAGTCCTAACAGCTTAGTTAATTGTTGTAAATTAGGTCAACTTCTAGAAACAAATTTGATATATATTGAAGATCGATATTGGAAAGAAATTCTCTCCACTTTTAAAGTATCCGATTTATGTTTTTGTTTTGAAGAGGCAACCATTCTGATTCCAAGTTGGGATGGTATATCCAATTCTTACCAAAAGTTGAATTTGAATAACTTAATTTCCTTGACTAAAATAGACCTAGAAAACTATACCGTAAAAGATATTATTCTAAAAGATCAATTAAATTTTTCTTTCCATAGCGATGATGATAATATTCCTTGGATTGATTCTCATATATTTATGTTAAATGTAAATTGGCAGCAAAGCCCCAATCACTTGAGGAGTGCTTTTTGGTCATTGAACTTAGATGCAAAAGAAAAGAAAAGTGACTGGGAAAGTATATATCAATTATCTTTTACTATTAGTATTGAAAATAAAATCAAGGTGATTATTCCACTCCGTTATAATAGCCTTAAAGACAATCGTCTTAAACAAAAACAGATTATTTATGCTAAATAGTATCAAATTACAGACTACTATAGTTCTATTATTTATTTTTCTTTCCAGTAATGGTCAAAAAAGATACAGTAACGTAGATCAACCTTTGTTGTATTTAGATTCCAAGCTTCCAATAAGTCAAGTTGTAAGAACAATTTTTCAGGATAGTCAAGGAACTCTATGGTTTGGAACTCAAAATGGAGCCTTTAAACTAGAAGGGACTTCGTTAATCCATATTGATAAAATCCTTAGTAAATCGGGAAAAGGTACCACCATCAAAGATATCACAGAGGGTATAGATGGTAAAATATGGATGGGACATACAGATGGTATAAGTTGTATTGAAAAAGATACTGTAATAAATTACTATGAGTCTGATGGATTGCTCAGTAATGATGTTTGGTCTGTTACTGCTGATAAGAGTGGAAACATATGGATTGGAACAATGGCTGGTCTTTGTATTTTTGATGGTAAAAAATTTACGGAATTTAGTCTTCCTAAAGGAAAAACGGATACTACATTGGGTAACTCAAGCCCTGAAATAGTCCATAATATATTTGAAGACAGTAAAGGAATCCTGTGGTTTTGCTCAAATGCAGGATTATTTTCATATGCGAACGATTCTCTAAAGCACGTTTCTAAAATCACTAATATTCAAACCAATTTTATCAATGAAGTGATTGAAGATAAAGATGGTATCTTATGGATATCAACAAAACAAGGATTATATAACTTAGTGGAGGGTAAGGCCAATAATATTACTCATGGGAAAATTAAAAATGGAAAGGGGATAGGATCTATTTTAGAAGATCATAATCGTAAGATTTGGTTTGTTTCTAATCAACATCATTTATATACATATGATGGGACTAATTTAATAGAAATTCCAAAGTCAGAAGATAATAAAAGACCTGTCATCTTCAAAATATATGAAGACAAAGACCATAGGCTATGGTTTGTTGGTTTTGGTGGTGCTTTTAGGTTAGAGAATGGTACTTTTATTGAAATATTCAAAAATGGACCTTGGTAAGAGAGTTGGATGAGATTAATGACCATTTTTAAATGAATAACCTACAAAAGATTCAACTAAAAATATTACATTATTTTTTTAAAAAAAATAAATAACACAACCGTTTGATTTTCAGTAACCTTAATCATACAACACCTGTTTCGTCAAAAAAAAAAGGATTTTTTTTCTGGGAAAACTTGCACAAAAGAAAAAAATGCCCCATATTTGCACTGCACTAAACGAAAAAGTTCATGCACAACACATGCAGAAGTAGCTCAGCTGGTAGAGCATAACCTTGCCAAGGTTAGGGTCGCGAGTTCGAATCTCGTCTTCTGCTCCATTTAAAATTCTACCTAAGGTTGCTCGAGTGGTGGAATTGGTAGACACGCAGGACTTAAAATCCTGTGGGCAGTAATGCCCGTGCGGGTTCGATTCCCGCCTCGAGCACAATATACAGCTCAAGACTTTGGTCTTGGGCTGTTTTTGTTTTATCCCGAATAATACTGATTTTGATTACGGATTAGTATAATATCCATATCTAAAAAATGATAGTTCGTTGATTTTTTAATTTTAGCTGCGCTGAACACTGCTTGGTTCCTACTAATTACATGAACTAAGGAAAAAGAAAAAACAGAAAGGATTGATAAGTAAAGTTTTGTAAATTTAACTTATATATTTAATTATTAATTAGTTACGAACCTTGAAAGGCTCTATGAAATTAAAAACCTACGAACTACTAAAAAACCGAAGTTCAAAACTTATTTTGAACTTCGGTTTTTTAGTAAAAGAATGAAAGTTTATCATAGTAGAGATTAACAAATCTTTACCAAAATACTTCCTACTTATAGATCTGTCCTACATTGCAATAATTTGCCACTGACCATTACTCCCTTTACGAATAACAAACACTGCCATATCACTTGCACGGAACAAACTCTCTGAGCTTGCAGATTTTTTCTGAGCACCATTAAAATAGAAGTCTCCTTCTTGCATGCCTACTGCAGCATATAACTTTGGATATGCTGCTTGCACTTGAGTAGCAGTCATTACTTTCTGTGTATAATTATTAGTATACATAGAATAATCAATAGTCATATCTGAACGAAATGCTTTCTCTGTACAGAAATCAGCTTGTGGAATATCTGCTTTATTGAAAGATTGTGAACTCTCCATAGAAATTATATTAGCTGCCAAAGCACTAAATACTGTTCCACAATCATCGTTTGCATAAGCTTTCATGATAGAGTTTCCAAAATTCATTGCTGACTTGGAATCCTTGGTATTCATACTTGTAGTTGTTACAGCTGTCAGTGTATTCTTTGAATTTGATCCTTTTTGTGCGGTAGAAAACGAAAAACATGCTGCTACCAAAACAAAAATACAAAGTGCCTTTTGTACCATAATTTTTTTCTTTTTGACATTCCAAAAACCAATATTCTACTGGTTTCTGATAGTTTGAGGTTTATAAATAAACGATTCTAAATACATCACGATTTACATGAAAAGCAAATCAGAGTCCAAAATATTAAATTTCTATTAGATTCTACTTAATTTTTTGTGTTGAAGTTATTTAAGATCATGTTTAAATTTATTCTAAGTCGTAATATAAAAGCTCTTTTTAGCTTCTCCAAACCCCAAGAACTTAGTAAACTCAAAAAGCCAAATAATATTAACTAAAATAATATATGATCTAAAAATTGGAGTTCTCTATTTTATTTATTTTCTTTGTGGTACTTTAGGAACAAAAATATTACCACTAGTTTTTTTGATCCTCCTAAATTCTGATTACAATACTCAAAAATCATGGTTACAAAAGATAGAATCATAGAAGTAGCATCTAAGCTTTTTGTCCAAAACGGAATCAAAAGCATCACGATTACAAGAATCGTTCAAGAGCTACATACCTCTAAGCGCACAATCTACAATCACTTCAAAGACAAAACAGAATTGTTGGAGAGTTGTCTGTCAGTTTATCATGCCAAGATTAAGAGTGAAAATGAAGAATTAATAAAGGCAGCTTCTAATGCGATTGAAGCCATGGGGTATATCCACCAACGCATTATATACAGAGCCAGTCAGACCAATCCAAATTACTTCAACGACATCCTACATTATTATCCAGGACTTTTGCAAAAATCTTATCGCAAAATGGGCAATTTCGCACATCAACAATTGCGCTATATCGGAGAATGGGGAATTGAAGATGGATTATTTTTGGAAGATATAGATCTAGAAGTAACGAGTAAAACGGTACTTGCCTTATTAGAGATGTTAAAGGATAATAATCGTTTTCCTGTGAGTGAATTTAGCAAAGAGCGTTTGACCTTTGGTATTATGCTTCCATACATGCGAGGTGTTTGTACTTTCAAAGGAATGGAAATCTTGGAACAACAGAAGGAATTATACAAAGTTATGCTCTAGTAGTACATGAAGCTTTTTCAATGATTACAATCATTAGAAATAGTTGCAGTTTGAATTTTTAGTAGAAAAATGAAAACTTCATGTACTATAAATTATAGGGTAATCAATCATAAAATTAGAGAAACAGACACAATGAATATTAACAGTTCTCTTAAAAAAACGCCTATTGCAGTTGTCGGAATGTCGGCACTTTTTGCAGACGCGCAGAACTTGGAGGAGTATTGGAATAACATCATCCAAGCCGTAGATAGTATCACAGATGTACCTGCAACACGCTGGAGCATTGATGATTACTATGATCCAGATCCTAGCAGTCCTGACAAAACTTACTGCAAAAAAGGTGGTTTCTTACCAGACATAGATTTCAACCCCATGGAATTTGGCTTACCGCCCAATATTTTGGAAGTAACTGATGCTTCTCAGCTATTAGCATTAATTGCAGCTAGAGATGCTTTCCAACATGCAGGTTATGGTAAGGATTCTAGTAAGTTTACTGCTGAATTGAAAGCCAAAACAGGTGTGCTTTTGGGTGTTGGTGGAGGACAAAAATTGATTACCCCACTGACCAGTCGTTTGCAATATCCAATTTGGGAAAAAGCATTGAGAAGTTCGGGTATTGCAGAAGAAGATATTCCACCAATCATTGACAAAATGAAAAAAGCCTATATCGGTTGGAATGAAAATTCTTTTCCAGGTATGTTGGGTAATGTAATTTCGGGCAGAATTACGAATCGTTTTGATCTAGGTGGAATCAACTCTGTGGTTGATGCAGCTTGTGCAGCTTCTTTGAGTGCGATCAAAATGGCACTGAGTGAATTGGTAGAAGGTCGCGCAGATATGATGTTGACAGGTGGTGTAGATACAGATAACTCACCTTTCATGTACATGTCATTCTCCAAAACACCTGCTTTCTCTAGAAAGAACAAGATCGCTCCATTTAGTGATGAAGCAGATGGAATGTTGATTGGTGAAGGTGTAGGAATGTTAGTTTTGAAACGTCTAGAAGATGCTGAACGTGATGGAGATACTATTTATGCAGTGATTAAAGGTGTGGGAACATCATCAGATGGTCGTTACAAATCGGTTTATGCGCCACGTTCTTCTGGACAAGCGCTAGCGATGGAACGTGCTTATGAAGATGCAGGTTTTGATCCAAGTACTGTGGGCTTGATCGAAGCACATGGAACAGGAACTGGTGCAGGCGACCCAACGGAGTTTGAGTCAATGAATCAGGTCTTTAGCAAACATAAACCTGATCAAGCACATATCGCTTTAGGTTCGGTCAAATCGCAAGTAGGGCATACAAAAGCTGCTGCGGGTGTGGCCGGTATGATTAAAGCAATTTTATCCTTACACCACAAGGTCCTAGCTCCTACAATTAATGTAGATCAGCCGAATTCAAAATTTGATTTAGAAAAATCAGCTATATATATTAATACAGAAACACGTCCTTGGGTTAAGAAAAGTTATCCGAGACGTGCAAGCTGTTCAGCTTTTGGTTTTGGTGGAATTAACGTTCATATTGCAATGGAAGAGTATATGAATCGTCCACAAGAAAAAGCTTATAGAATTCATCAGCCTTATCAGACAGTTCTTTGTCATGCTGCTTCAAAACAAGCATTGATCGAACTTTGCCAAAATCATTTGGCTGCCTTAAATAGTGCTGATACACAGAAAGCCTATCTAGAATTAAGTAAATCTGTAGAGCAAATTCCAGCGCAAACAGCTCGTTTAGGATTTGTTTGTAATAGTATAGAACAAGCGAAGGAATATTTGGAATTAGCTTTGGCTAATCTTAAGCAAACAGCTACAAATTGGGATCACCCCAAAGGCATTTACTTCAGAACAAATGCTTTGGATACTCAAGGAAAAGTAGTGGCTTTATTCTCTGGACAAGGTTCTCAATATGTGGGAATGGGTAAGGAATTGGCAAATGCCTTTCCTCAGTTCCACTCAGTTTTGGAACAAGTTAACTCAACAGTTGCACAGAATAATAGAGAAGCTTTATCCAACATCATTTATCCCCAACCTGTATTTAACAAAACAGCTAAAACTGCTCAACAAAAAACATTGACCCTAACGCAGAATGCACAACCTGCAATTGGCGCGATTAGTATGGCAATGTACAAAGTTTTGCAGAATGCTGGTTTTCAAGCCAATTTCACAGCAGGACACAGCTTTGGCGAATTGACTGCATTGTGGGCAGCAGGTGTTTATGATGATGTAACTTATATCGCATTAGCAAAAGCTAGAGGTGAGGCGATGGCAGCACAAGCAGGCAGCCAAGATACAGGGACAATGTTAGCGGTTAAAGCAGATTATCACAGCGTACATGCTGTAATTCAAAATTTAGAAGGCGTTAAGATTGCAAATATCAACTCCGGTAAACAAGTAATCTTGGGTGGAAGTACAGCAGCTATTGCAAATGCTCAAGCGAACTTGAAGCAGCAAGGTTTTACTGTAATTCCTTTGCCTGTTTCGGCAGCTTTCCACACTGAATTTGTGGCACATGCACAAAAGCCTTTTGCGCAATTTATTGCACAGCAAAAGTTCCAAACTCCACAAATTCCTGTCTATTCTAATACAACGGCTAAGGTTTATCCTTCACAGGTAAATCATATTCAATACATCTTACAGGAACATATTCTTAGACCTGTATATTTCCAACAACAAATTGAAAATATTCACCAAGCAGGTGGACGAATTTTTATCGAATTTGGACCTAAAGGTGTATTAACGAATTTAGTAAAAACTATCCTAAAAGATAAAGACCATATTGCTATTGCATTGAACCAAAATGCAAAGAAAGATAGCGACTTACAATTCCGCCAAGCGGTTTTGCAGTTACGGATTTTAGGACTTCCATTAGGAGAAATTGATCAATACAAAGCTTCAACGACTCCCCTACGTCCTAAATCTAAAATGAATGTTGTGTTAAGTGGTTATAACTATGTAAGCCCACAAACTCAAAAGGCTTATACAGATGTACTTAATAATGACTTTCAAATCCAAAAAGGTGCTACACAAATTGTAGAAAAAGTGGTTGAAAAACCTGTGGTAAAGGAAGTAGAAAAAATTGTAGAAGTGCCTGCTTATAATAAAACTATTCCATCAGAATCTAATCCTATTCTTAATCAAGAAGAAGTTATGAATAAAGAACTAGTAGAAATCTTCAAGACAACTGTTGAGCATGTAACTAATCAACAGACACAAACTTTAGAAATTTTTCAAAATTTCTTACAAGAGCAACAGAAACAATCTCAATTATTGTTGCAAATGGTATCTCAGCAAGTACAGGTATTAAGCGCTGACACCAATGCAGCTACCAATACAGTTGAGTTGATCCAAGCAAGTACACAAGTAACTGATACAGCGATTGCTCAAGTAAAAAATACGATAAGTTCTCCTGTTCAACTTCCAAAAGAGGAAGCGATCAAGATTGAAGAACCAGTTATCGAGGCTATTCAAATTCAAGAGCCTGTTCTAAGTACTCCTGTAGTGAATACTCCTAATAAAGTTACTGCACCTGTACAGGCAACGGCAGCCATTGTAACTGAAGCAAAGCCAACTGCTGAAAATGGATTGAGTACTGCTAAGATTGAGCAGATTTTATTGGATGTAATCAGTGCAAAAACAGGTTATCCTGCTGAAATGTTAGAATTGAGCATGGATATGGAAGCTGATTTAGGTATTGACTCGATCAAACGTGTAGAGATCTTTGGTGCAATGACTGAACAGCATCCTGAAGTACAGGGTGTGAATCCAAATGAGTTGACAGAATTGCGCACTTTAGCACAAATTGTAGAATATTTGGTAAGCAAATCAGGTGGAACATCAACTCCTATTGCTAAAACAACAGTTACTCCAGTAGAAAACACAAATGTTGCTCCCGTAGTAACTGCTCCAAGTACTGAAACATCTACAGATAGTGGCTTATCCAAAACTGATATCGAAAAAATATTATTGGATATAATAAGTACAAAAACAGGTTATCCTGCTGAAATGTTAGAATTAAACATGGATATGGAAGCCGATTTAGGTATTGATTCGATCAAACGTGTAGAGATCTTTGGTGCAATGACGGAACAGCATCCTGAGATACAAGGAGTCAACCCCAATGACTTAACAGACTTACGCACTTTGGCGCAAATTGTAGATTACATCTCTACAAAAGCAAAAAAAAAAGCATTAGTATAGAATTAAATAAAAAAGGGAGCCAAACGGATGTAGTGATTACCAATATGGATCAGGACAATACGGTCACTACATCCACCTTTTTTGGTGTAGAACGCAAGGAAGTTTACTTAAACTACTTACCTACACCTGATAGCATAGCATACAAACCTTCAAAAAATACAGTTACTTTACTCACCAATGAAGGAACAGACTTCACACCAAAGCTCGCGATGTCTTTGTCTAAAAAAGGACATCGTGTAGTCATTTTGAGTTTAATGAAGAGTATTTCCCATTCCAATTCTTATAATGACATTGATATAATTAAGTTAGAACAGAATGACGATGAACATATTCAAAAAGCCATTTTTTCTATCCAATCCAAATATGGTAAAATAGGTCATTTCATCCATTTACATCCAGCCTTCAAGTTCCAGAACGGTCGGTTCACACAACATTTCAATACAGAAAAAGAAATCATCCAAACAGTATTTCTTTTAGCCAAACACCTACAAGCTAACCTTAATGAATTGGGACAAACCGAACGTACTAGTTTTCTAACGGTTACCCAACTAGATGGTAAATTAGGTTTAGCTAAGCAAGGTGATGTTTCTATCTTAGGTGGCGGATTGAATGGTTTGACCAAATGCTTGAACTTAGAATGGTCTCCAGTCTATTGCCGTGCGGTTGATATTGCTCCAACATTTGACAGTGATCAAAAAGCAGCTTCTATTCTTCAAGAACTGTATGATCCAAATAGATCTGTATTGGAAGTTGGTCTCCACCAAGAAGGCCGTACTACTCTAGCTGCCAAAGAAGTTGCACTTCAAGAAAATAGTCCAATCAAAACAACTATCACAAAAGATTCTGTCTTTTTGGTAAGTGGTGGCGCGAAAGGAATCACCGCAAAATGTGTGATTGAAATGGCAAAAACCTTTCAGTGCAAATTCATCTTATTAGGTAGATCCAAAAATGATTTTATCCTACCCACTTATGCTCAAAATGGAATTAGTGAAGCTGCCCTGAAAGCGCAAATCATGAATGCATTGAAAGCAAAAGGCGAAAAACCAAGTCTGAGCAAAGTAAAAAGTATTTATAAAAATATTGTTGCTAAAAAAGAGATTGATCAAACACTCAATAGTATCCAAACCTATGGTGCTGAAGCTGTTTATCTACAAGCTGATGTAACTCAGCTTCATGCAATTCACCCGCAGTTAAATGCAATTACTCAAAAGTGGGGAAAAATCACTGGTATAATACATGGTGCAGGTCGTTTGGCAGACAAATACATTCAAGATAAAACAGCTCAAGACTTTCACAATGTACTTTCTGTTAAATTAGATGGTTTACTCAATCTATTGCAAGTAGTTGACATTCACAACCTTGATCATTTAGTACTCTTTTCTTCTGTTGCAGGATTCTATGGAAATGTAGGGCAAACGGATTATGCTATTGCCAATGAAATTCTGAATAAAGCAGCTCAACTCTTCAAAACCAATCATCCAAACACACAAGTCTCTTCTATCAACTGGGGTGCTTGGGATTCGGGAATGGTTAGTGATGCACTAAAAAAGAAATTTGAAGCAATGGGTGTTCGCTTAGTGAATACAGATGGTGGTCCTGCCCTATTGGTGAATGAAATGAATGTAGATTATGCCAATCAGGCTCAGGTAATTTTGGGTGGAACACTTCCTACTGGGATTTCTTATACAGAAGGTGAATTGAAAACACATAAGATTCATAGAAATCTAAATTTGGAGGAGAATCCATTTTTGATGCATCATGTTATTCAGAATCATGCGGTTTTGCCTGTGGTGAATGCAATGGGTTGGATGTGTAATAATGCAGAACAAATTTTCCCTGATTTTAAGATATACAAGGTAGAAAACACACAACTTTTCAAAGGTTTAGTTTTTGATGGTAATCAGCCTAAGCATTTTGTAACTGAGCTTAAAGAGGTTCAAAAAAGTGCAGAAGAGATTGTTTTAGAAACTACCATCTATAGCAAAAAAACTCAAGCCAAATTACCAACGTATCATTATAAAGCTCAAATCACTTTAGTCAAAAAGAATAAGGTTTTTAATACTTCAGCTTTCCAAGCTAATCTGATTGGTAAACAAAATCCTGTAAATGGCACTGCTTTTTATCAGGATGGAAGCCTTTTCCACGATGAGTATTTCAGAGGAATTGAGCAGGTTCACTATTGGGATCAACACGAAATGCTAATGACTTGTACAGCGCCTGAAGTACCTAGTCAAGCACAGGGTCAATTCCCTGTAGATTCTGTGAATACTTTCTTTTCTGATATTCAGTATCAAGGTATGGTCGTTTGGGTACAGAAATATTATGAGGGTGCTAAGTCTTTGCCTTTAGCTACTGAATCTTGTACGATTTATGAAAAAATTCCTTTTGGAAAAAGCTTGAATGTTCACATTCAAATTGTAGAGCATAATTCTCATAAAATGGTGGCTACTTGTACTGTTTATGATGAAACTGGAAAGGTGTATATGCTGACTAAGAATGCTGCATTAACTGTGTCTAAGGATTTAAAATGGTAATAACAATTTTGAATGATTAATGCTTGAATTTTGAATTTGATGTGGCTGACGATGATATATATTCTGAATGTTTGATGTCTGAATTTTGAATTTGATGTAGCAGATGGTAATTATAAATTTTAATAGAAAATGAAGGAAAATATAGTTTTGACAAAGTCTTTTGATTTCTCACTAGCAATTATAGAATTGTATAAGGAGTTGCAAAATCAGAAAGAATTTATCATTTCTAAGCAGCTTTTGAGGTCAGCGACCAGCATTGGAGCAAATGCAAATGAAGCTTCTGCTGCTCAAAGTAAAAGAGATTTTGCTCATAAGATGTCTATTTCTTTAAAATAAGCTAGAGAAATTCAGTATTGGTTGAGGCTCTTAGAACATAGTCAGCTAGTGCCATTAGATTATAAACCTTATTTGAAACAAATAAGTAGCTAGCCACAATTAATTTGTATTTAATTCAATCAGCCTTTTTGCGCTGCACTTTGTTGAAAAGCCTCGTGATAGCGGTG
>JAKVCT010000155.1 GCA_022448995.1 Saprospiraceae bacterium | reverse complement strand
ATCCCTACGTTTTTCGCCTCGTTCAGCATCAAAAAATCTTGTGAATTATTATAAAATTAATTACGTCCACCTACTTACTTACAAGCCAACTTAAAGTTTCTTAGTGAAACTACAAAAATGCTTCCAGTGTTATAAATATTGACTTTCAGTGACTTATCCATCAACAAATTAACTATTTTTAGCTAAAAAAAAGAGTGTTTCTATAAAAAAATAAGATGCTGATTAACTTGTAACCAACATCTCACTCTAGTATAATTATATCTGCGAAAGTTGCTTATTTCTTGTGTGAACGATGTATTTTGAACGACTTCTTATACCTATAATTCTTAGACTGAATACGAACAAAGTATACTCCTAATGGTAAATCTTGAATATTCAGGTTATTGCAATGGTCATCTATCTTAGTTTGTTTCAAAACTACACCATGCATATCTATAATCTGTAAACGAGCATCCGTCAAATCTAAATTGCGAGGAATCGAAATATCTAGATCTTTGATTTCTAAATCTGTAATTAACTCCATAGAAGTTTCGTCTTCTTCTGCTGGGCTCTTTTTGGTAAAATAAGTGGTAGTTGTATTTTCTGTTTCGGTCATTGTCCCTGATGTAGAACTTGTGATTAGAGCGCTCTGAGCTTGTAAGGTAGAGATAGAACAGATGCCAAAACAAAACAAGAGAGTGGTAAGTAAACTTGATTTCATAACTTATTGTATATATAATTAATTGATTGGTTTCATGCTAACAATTAGGATCACTATACGGCTTTATACGCTTCTTTGTCTGGTGATATGAGAGTTATCAAACTTGAAGGAAAGTTGTATTATGTTCTTCTAAACAGATATTCAATTTAAACCAAAAATCTTACCAAAATCTTAAAAAAAAGTTTTTTTTGTATTTTTTTGAATCTTTCTTAGAACAAGAATCGTTAGACGCTTCTTTTTGAGGGTTTTATGTTCTACAAAAACTAATTTTACACTTTATTTCAGTATTTTCTTTATGCTCAATTCTACTTCAGAATAAGGAAATGAACCAAAGAACTAATCAATATCTATGGCTTGCAACTCCTCTTTTAACCAAATCACCTCAGCATCATTTTGTAAATAAGCAGGAATTTCAGTGGGTAAAGGACCTAAAACTGCAATAGGACGTTTCAATTTTTTGAGATGTTGATACTGTTGCTCCGTGGGGATATGATTGTAAGCAGTATAAGGCGAATAAAACATACATTCTACATAATGCCGACCATACACATTGAAAATTACTGTTTGTTCGGGCAATTCCAAACGCTTAAATAACTCACGATTATGACTCAAACGATATGTGTAATGATTATCAGATTTCCATGTAGTATGTTGCTTTTGCAAACCTTCTAGATTTAATTCCCAAATTACCCAAACCATTAAAAATACAGCCAAAAATGCACTAAACATCTTGGGTTTAGCCAATTTATTCTTCAATTCTTCTAACAAACGATAAAACAAGGTGGCAAAAGCAATAAAAATAATCACAGAAACCACAATAGTAAAGGATGGCATTTTGGTTTTAGCCATAGAAAAGAAAATATAGACCACCAGAATCATGGAAACTAAAGGAAAAAACAGTTTTTTGTGCTTGATCTCTCGGTACAATATCATAAAGCTAGGCACAATCAGTAAGGTTGCAAAGCGACCATACAAACGATGAATATGATCTAAGTGATACCATATATCTCCACGATGTCCATCCAACGCAGTACTAAAATGTAGTAAATTATGCGCATAAACCATCTTGGCAACCTCAGGAAAACGCCAAAAGCCATAGATCTGCCAAGGCAAGGCAATGAGTAAAGTAATCACCAAAGCCCGAATCATATCTAAATAATACTTAGGATGAAATTGTTTCGCTTGCAACTTATATATTCCCCAGCCAAAGTAAACGAGTAAGCCAACTAACCACTTACAAAGAATAGCTCCACCTGCAAAAATACCAATCCAGTATACCCACTTTTTCTTACCGCTAATTTGATATTCTATCCATGCCCAGATACTTGCACTAATGTAAAATGTAAATGAAAAATCATTGTGCTCTAAAATCTGACGACCACTGATCAGCGATATATAATAGGAAGAAGATAATACTAGAATAGAAGTCAAAAAAGCAACTTCTCGATTCACTAACAACTTAGCACAACGATAAGCTATCAAGATCAAGCCCATTCCCATCAGTACATTGGGCAGGCGCAAGACATATTCGTGTATACCAAAGAGCTTAAAACACAAAGCAATTTGCCATAGAAATAAAGGCTGTTTATGCAACCAAATATGATAACGATCCCAACGATTATAATCTATATCAATCACAGGATCAGCATATAACATTGGTTTAATCGGATTTTCCGTCATACTTTTAGCAACTAAAGCATGAAAACGTTCATCCCAGAGATTGATGAAAGGATCTAGCAATGCGCCAAAACTAAAAACCCCAAAAGCCGCTAAAGCTAGACCTACTAAGGCCCATCTATCACGCTTTTGAATATGACAAATAATTGAAAACAATAATGCGAATAATCCGAAGACTAAACAAAGGAGTTGTGTATTATCAAAATATGTTTTAAACATGAATCTAGTGTAGATATTTAAAGCAGAATGACTAAAGTCCGCGTAAAATACAGATTTTTGGCTATTTTTGTGCCGAATCAAAACTATAAATCATGATCAGCACCCCACAAATGTATCAATATTATCGAGCTCACCCTTATGTCTATACTGATACGCGCAAAGCACGGGAAGGTGGGATATTTTTTGCTATAGGTCGCAAAAATGAGCAAGGAATACACAGAGGTAATAATTTTGCAGTACAAGCCATCGAGCAACTAGGTGCGGCTTATGCTGTGGTCAATGATCCGCAACTCTTGGAACATTCTCAGTTTGGTGAACAAATGCTTTTGGTTGAAGATTGTGAAGTTGCTTTGCAGGAATTATCAAAGGAACATCGTCAACAATTAAAAATTCCAATCATAGCCATTGCAGGTTCTAATGGAAAAACAACCACCAAAGAATTGCTGCAATTAGCCTTGAGCGAAAAATATGAGGTTTTTGCAACGCATGGAAATTTCAATAATCACTTGGGTGTACCTTTGAGTCTCTTACAAATTAATGCTAAACATGAGATAGCTATTCTAGAATTGGGGGCGAATCATCTAGGCGAAACAGCGTTTTTAGCCAATATCGTACAAGCTGATTTTGGTTTGATTACCAACTGTGGAAAGGATCATTTGGGTGAATACGGTTCGGTAGCAAACATCATCAAAGCTAATGGAGAATTGTTCGATATTTTAGCTACTTCTAATGGACATGCTTTTGCGAATGCTAATGATCCCATTATTCTAAAATTGAGCGAAAAGCTAAATCAACGCTCCTTTTTTGGAAAAGGTCAACAGGTGAATGCATATATCATGCGACGACCATTCTTGGAAATTGATTTACATATTGGAGAAGATGCTATTGTAGTACAAACTCAGCTTTTTGGTGCATTTTGGTTAGATACTTTAATCAGTGTAGCACATATTGCCAACTATTTTGGAATTTCTATTCAAGGAATTCAAAAAGCATTTGAAGCTTATCAACCGGCTTCTTTGCGTTCGCAACAAACTATGTGGAATCGGCATGACGTTTTACTAGTTTGTTATAATGCAAATCCAAGTAGTATGGAAGTTTTTGTAGCAGAAATTCAAGAAGGTGTTGCAGGTGCTAAGTTCTTGGTTTTGGGTGAAATGCTAGAATTGGGAGATTATAGTCAAACGGAACATCAGGCTCTTTTAGAACAGATTCAATATGATGCTTTTGAAAAAGTAATCTTGGTTGGTAACTCCTTTGATCAGATTCAATTGCCTAATCAGGCTAATTTGGAACATTTTGATACTGCTCAGAATGCTAAAATATATTTGGAATCTTTGCATAATTTAGATCCTAAAATCAGCTTCTTCGTCAAAGGTTCTAGAGGTAATAAGCTAGAAAGTATCTTTAGTATCTTTATATAAAGATCTAGTAGGGAGGTTTACTTCGCAGAGTCCTCCGAGGTAATCCCGAAGGACTCTGCAAAACTAATTTCTTTTTTTTATCAATTGGATAATGTAGAGAACAAAATAAACTGTAGATACTACAGCCTACCTAACTCACTTAGGTAGCTTCAAATTGCAGTTTAGCCAATTGACTGTAGATACCATCAACTTTGTGACTTAACTCTTCATGCGTTCCTGCTTCTACAATCTTACCCGAATCTAATACATAGATACAATCTACTTCTCGGACAGTAGCCAAACGATGTGCAATAATAATAGAAGTACGCCCTTCCATCAATCGATTTAAGGCATCTTGAACCACTTTTTCAGACTCAGCATCCAAAGCAGAAGTGGCTTCATCCAAAAGTAAAATACGCGGATTCTTTAAGATTGCTCGTGCAATTGCAACACGTTGTCTTTGTCCTCCCGAGAGCTTGACCCCACGCTCCCCTACTACAGTTTCTAATTGTTCAGGGAACTGCTCAATAAATGACCAAGCATTAGCCTTCTTAGCAGCTTCTATGACTTCTTCCTCTGTAGCATCCTGATTGCCATAACGAATATTCTCCAAGATTGTCCCACCAAATAGAATTACATCCTGTGGAACAATAGCAATCTGTTGACGCAATTGGCTAATATCATAAGAAGTGAGAGGTTGTTCATCTACCGAAATCATACCTGTCTCTAGCTTATAAAATTGTAATAAAAGTTGAACAATAGTTGATTTTCCTGCTCCTGAGGTTCCTACCAAGGCTATTTTTTGTCCTGCTTCTATATTGAGATTTATGCCATCAAGTATTCGGATATCAGGTCGAGAAGGATAATTAAATACAACATTGTTAAACTTGATATCTCCATGAATGTGGATAGGAGTCAGCGACTTTTTTGTATCGACTTCTGATTCTTTTTCTAAGATTTCTATAATACGTTCAGAAGCACCAATTGCCTTTAAAATTTGTGTGTAAAAATCTCCTAAACTTGCCAGAGCTCCACCTACTACAGCCGTAATAGTAATAAAAGTCACCAAATCACCTGCTTCCATTTCACCGCTTTGTACCATAGTCGCCCCAGACCACAATACAAAAAACATTGCCCCAAAAAGCGCTGTGATAATAAAGATGACAAACAAGCCTCTTATTCTCGCAAAACGCAAGGAAATATTCACCACACCATCCACAGATTTCCCATAACGTTTGTGCTCGAACCACTCATTAGTAAACGCTTTCACTACAGAAATTGCTTGCAGAGTTTCTTCGATAATCGTATTTGTTTTCGCTAGTTGATCTTGACGTTCTCTTGACAACCTGCGGATATAACGCCCAAAAACTAGAGCAATTAAAATAACAACAGGTAAAGTAGCTAACATCAATAAAGATAGTTTCCATGCAGTAACAGCTATGATGACTATACCAAAAACAAGGAGTATAATCTGGCGTATAAACTCTGCTAAGGTAATCGAGAATACATCCTGCAATTGCTGAATATCTGCTGTACTTCTACTGGTGAGTTCTCCTACCCTATTTTTCTCAAAAAAATGGATAGGTTGTGAGATTAATTTACCATAAAGATCCTTTCGGATATCTGCCATTCCTTTTTCACTCACATTCGTAAACAGTAAAATTCGTAAATAAGAAGATATAGATTGTATCACCAACACTACAATCAGTACAATCCCTATATCACTCAATGTCAACCCCCACTTGGAATTGCCACTCGCGACATCAATTAGTTCACCTGCAGCCCACGGAAAAACCATAAAGACAGAGCTACCCATTGCCAAGAATATTAGACCGATGATAAATGACCAACGGTATGGATAGATGTAACGCATCAAGCGTTTTGCTTTTTGTATCCCTTCTTTGGTTAACTTGGGACGTTCCTCTTTGTCTTTCCCTAGACCTCTGCTTCTTCTTGCCATTTTATCTATTTAGAGACCACTAAATTGAGAGAGAAACTAATGGTTGTATGTCAATCTGCCTCCACTAATTTATCTCTGAACTTATTTAATTAAAATATCGAACTGCAAAAGTACAATTTGATTTTAAATTCCGTTAACTCTAAAATAGCTTTAGAGCAAAAAGGTTGAAAGTTTTGCTTTTTTTTACATTCTATTTATAATTCTCAACCAGAAATAAGTACTTTTTATTTCTTTTGTAGATTTGCAATTCTTTCCTGAGCTATTTCATAAGACTCCATATTCCCCTGTGCTCTGTATAGATTCTTTAACAATTCTAATACTTTCTGATCTTTTGGGTAATATGTGATATACTTCTCGTAATAACGAATTGCGACAATAAGATCCTGAGAACGATTATTATTTTCGACATACTCATCCAAAGACATCTTACCTAAATGAATCAAGGCAACCTTATTTTGGGGATCAATAGACAGCGTTTTATCATACGTACTCTTTGACTGGATTTTAAACCCTTGATGCCCATAAGCCGCAGCAAGCTCATTCCATTTAGTTACATTAGTAGGATCATTTTTAGCCGATAACTGAAATTTGCTAATTGCCTCATCCCACTTATTCTGTCTTTGGTAGACCATACCTCCCATAAATAATAAATCACTATGATTAGGATCTTTTTGTAGGCCTACTTGTGTTGCTTGTAATGCAGTCCCATACTGTTTTTGAGTATAAGCAACTTTAGCATAAGCTAAATAAACTGCTGCATTAAGTTTATCATAATTCAAGCGGTCTAGATCGGTCAAAGAACGTTTGATCAAGATTAGGTCTTCTTTCAATAGAGCACATTGTAGAAGTTTCAAATAAGTAGCAGGTAACTCATTATTAATTTTGGCAGCTTTCTGAAAAAGCTCTATCGCTTGATTGTATTCTTTATTGGTAATCGCCTGTTCACCCTGTGCATAATACTCGTCATAAGCAGTTTTGGCCTCTTGTCCATAAGAATTTACAAAACAACATATTAGAAGGAATAAGATAAATACTTTGTTCATGATTTTCTAAGAATTTAAATAACCTCAACTTCAAAAAATAGACTATTCATCAACAAGTCTATTCTACTTAACAACCCTACATAGGTCAGTTGAGCGTTCGATTTTGGTGTAATTTCGGTTTTGTGTATAGAAAATCATAGATTTTCGGTTGCAATTTATCCAATACAATAGAAAAATTACAATTTTTTTACCCGTTAAGTACTCTGTAACATAAATAGTTGAATCTTTTCACAGAAGTTTTCTGAGCAACTAAACAGGTTTAATCGCTATTATATTTTCTTAATTCTATTGTGTTGATTCAAGAGTTTTACATTTGAAGTAAGCTTTACCAACAATGGACACCGTATCTAATTTATTAGTAATATTAGATTGATAGTATTTTTTTGAGCTAAAACTTAGGTATCCTCTAAGATCTTGATTCAATTGTTGATTTGGTAGTTGATTGATTATTAAATTTTGACGTTTACTTTTAACTAATATTAAATCCGAAAATTCGCTGTGTACAGTAGACTTATATTGTTTAACATCATCTGCATACTCTAAATAATAGGATTCAAAAATATCATTATGAATTTTTAGTCCAATACTTATCCCTCCCATCAAACCCATAGACATATTGATATATGTGGTATCATTTTTCACAAAACAGTCACAAGGAAAAGGAGCACCTGTAATGAATGAAGAGTCAATTTTAGCAATTGTATCGTTTTTATATTTATTCAAGAATATTCTACTTCTATTATTAATAAATGCACCTTTACCATTTTCAGATTCAGCAACAGACAAGATTTCTGTCATTTTTTTCTCTCTTTCAGTCAAATTTTCGAAATGAATATCATTGGGTATTTGACCAATTTGTAGTGTATCAAAGTACTTAGCTTCATCAGGGTCAATATTGGTGCAAGATATTATGAGTAGAAAAATGTATAAACTAAAAGCTATAGATTTAAACATAGTATACATCATTTAATTTTTAATCAAATCTCAAGCTAAAAACCTGCAAAATATTATTGTTTATATTAATAAGCGCCTTTCCCTTGTTGGGGATTTACCCATCTAGAGTTTAGATCCTATTTTTCAGTATTCCAACCAGTCTTATATAAAATAACTGTCCCAATGTTCTCCTAGTTAAAAATAAGTGGTAGAGTTCTTTAGGATGATAATCCTGTGAACAGCCTCAATCTTATGAAGTATTTAAAAATTATCTTCGTTGCATCAAAGCTAATTCTCAAACAACTTTGATAAAAAAAACCGATAAAAGTACTTTTTCTTTTATCTTTCTCCTAGTTTTAACCTCTAGTGCTTAGAGCTTTTATTCGTAATGGTTTACTTCTTGACAAGGTTATTTACATAATATACGTTGTGGAATGAAAACAACCTGAAAAATTAACAATCATTCATATTATAATACTAATAATTATGCACAAAATCACCTTTTCCTGCTTTTTTCTACTCTTAATTCTTTTTTCCTGTGATTCTACTAAGATTGACTCAGGAAGTCAAACACCTGCTGATAACTATAAATCACTAATAGGTAAAACCTATGTAGTACAGAATTATAGTGCTGCTGATAATAATTCAAAATACGAATTGAGTTTCTTGAGAGAAATGTTGAGTCTCAAACTTGATAAGAATACTTGTAAGACCACTTATAGTATAGAGAATAAAGAACTTAATATCAACAATCCATTTAATTGTACAAAGGTTTGCTGTGATGGTAAGAATGGGCAACAACTCTTGCAAGATCTTCAAGGTAAACTAAATATTATTCGCGAAGGTACAACAGTCATACTGCGTAATCCTAATGGAAAAACTATTGAACTCGCTGAGATAAAAAATACTTCTAGTAATGATTTAACTGCTACAGTACCTGAACTACTAAAAGATAATTGGGAGATTATTGCTATTGGAGATCAAGACTTAACTTCCCAGTATGGAGTTGCATTCAATAACAATCAAATTGTACTACAATTAAATGTCAATAGTTGCTCTATCAATGCCTTGTACAGTGCTGATAAGATTGCAGCTCAAGTTAGAGGAGCCTGTACAGAAGCCTGTTGTGATAGTGAACAGTCTAATAAAGTATTGAGTTTTTTCAATCAGCCATTGAATTACACAATTACAGATCCTACAGATCCTAATAAAGTACGCCTAACCTGTGATAATGGACAGATCAAGGTTGTTCTAAAACGTCCTACACCAAAAAGAATGTCAATAGTAAATACAAAATGGTCAAGTGTTTCTTTTGGAATGGGTGCTAATATGAAGAAAATTGGAGATTATAAAGTTGAGTTCAAGGAAGGACAAATCAAGTTTAAATTGGATGTAAACAATTGTACGGTAAATTACACCAATGATAAAGGACAATATACTGTGACTAGTAAAGGTCCTGCTTGTACACGAGCTTGCTGTGATAGCGAAGAATCTACAAAGTTTAGGGATGCTTTGATTGGAAAAGATATCAAGTACGAAATCAGCCAAGAGGGCCAAAAATTAGTCATTACAAAAGGAGAAAACGTCGTACAACTTCGCAAATGGGATGGACAATAGCCTTGTTAATGTGAATTATATTCAATACTCCCTACGCTAGATGTTAAATATTTTATGACAAAGGAATAACTCTCAAAGAGTTCAATACTCTATAATGTAGCTTGTAGAGAGCCCTTTGGGAATTATTCCTTTGTCATAAAAACAGTTACCTATTTATATTACAGCGTACTAAGCTTCATGGATCAAAGCCTCCACGGTGTCAATCCATAATGGATGATCATTGAGCCCCTCCACCAATTGTAGATGTTCACCTCCCATTTCTTCAAATTCCTCAGCATATTCTACTGAAATTTCAATAGTTGTTTCCAAACAATCTGCAACAAAGGCAGGACAGAAAACTAAAATCTTATTATCTCCTAATTCTCTGCGTTGCTTAAGAACGTCACTGGTATAAGGTTCTAACCAAGGATCTCGACCTAGACGAGATTGAAAACAAACAGAGTAATGATTCTTATCTAAATTGAGAGCTGCGGCAATAGCATGTGTAGTCGCATAACACTGTGCACTATAACAATGTTGATTTGATATGCTCCATGTTTCACAACAATTCTCTACTTGAAAACAGTGGTTACAAGTATCAGCTTTACGCAATTGGCGCTTAGGTAAACCGTGATAACTAAACAAAATATGATCATAGTCTGCAATATCATATTGCTGAGCACGTGCTACGAAAGCTTCTATTAATTTGGGATGTGTAGGATAAGAATTAATAAACTTTAGTGAGGGGATGATCTGTTCCTTTGATAGGATACGCATTACCTCCTGGTGTACAGAACCTGTAGTTGCCGAAGCGTACTGAGGAAACAAAGGTACCACAATAATCTCCGTGACTTGCTCTTTCATGAGCTCAGCAATACCAGCAGCAATAGATGGCTCTTGGTAACGCATTGCTAATACAATCTCATGTGTATCCCCCATTTTCTCCTTCAATTTATCTCTGAGAACCTCTCCAAAAATCTTTAGTGGAGAACCATCCTCTGTCCACAGCTCTTGATATAATTTTGCAGAAGCTCCTGATCTGAAAGGTGCAATGATTCCTCGTACCAATATATTTCTTAATACAGGATTGACGTCAATCACTCTCCCATCCAATAAAAACTCTTTCAAATAGCGATAGACCGCTCCCCTACTTGGAGCATCTGGCGTACCAAGATTCACTAATAAAACACCTTTTTTAGCAGCAGTATTCATGTGTATGATTGATTAATATGAGCATGTCTAAAGTTAGTGTATTGGTTAATATAGGTATATATTAGAATAAATTTAGGCCTGCTCAAAATGTAAAGTCTTTGTTAGAATTGTATTTTACAAAAAGTTTAATAAAATTTCTTCTGTTTTGTTTAAGAATTATGAAAGTCTGTTAAAATAACTAAGTTTGCAGTACACAATAATTTTATCTCATTATTAGGCTTTATTAGCCTACCAAACTTATACGAAGTATGTCTAAAATAGTAGCTATAGGTTGCGACCACGCAGGCTATCCATACAAGAAAGTAATCATTGAACTATTAAAATCAAAAGGATTTACTGTAAGTGACAAAGGAGCATACTCTTTAGATTCTGTAGATTATCCAGATCATGTCCATCCTGTTGCACAGGAAGTTAGTTCAGCCACAGCTACTTGTGGTATTATCATGTGCGGTAGTGGAAATGGCGCAGCAATGACAGCTAACAAACATCAAGATATTCGTGCTGCACTTTGCTGGACAAAAGAACTTTCTAGCTTGGCTCGTCAGCACAATAATGCCAATATTCTAGCTATTCCTGTCCGATTTGTTAGTGAAACAACTGCTTTGGAAATGGTTGAAGCATTTTTGAGTACTGATTTTGAAGGTGGTCGACATCAGCGTAGGGTTGGAAAAATCAAATGCTAATTTTACTCATAAAAGATTGGAAGATAAAATAAATAAGTAGGTGGACGTAATTAATTTTATAATAATTCACAAGATTTTTTGATGCTGAACGAGACGAAAAACGTAGGGAT
>JAKVCT010000154.1:6382-11558 GCA_022448995.1 Saprospiraceae bacterium | reverse complement strand
TTTGAAAATTACGGAGTAATTTGAATTGAGCTATTTGTTAATTCTTGAGAATTAACAAGTGACCAATTATAAAATAAAGAAGTCCTAGATTAACTTCGTTGAGCCCTTCGGGGTTAAATACAAATTAATTATGTCCACCTACTTATATTTAGCTCCAAGTGTATAGTAATGCCCATATAAAGATACTCTTCCTACTTTATTGACTCTTCGAACAAAAAACTGTTGTTGTAAAAAGAGAAAAGCCTTACCCGCAGAAAAATCTTTTTGTTGGTATCTGTTAGGGTTTGTCCATAATTGAGGAAAGGCTTCTTTACATGTTCGGTAATTTAAACGACAAACTTGATAAAAAACTCGTTGTCTAATCCCAACATTATCAAGCCTTAATTTCAAATCTACTAAATCTTTGGCTTTATAGATTTCCCCCCAATTTTTAGTAGTTTGTTGCATTCGCTCCACTGAGGCATTATCAGTGGGACAGTAAGGTCGATTATAAATCAGCTTAATACCATTAGCAACAATCCATAAACCTAAGTCACTGATACGCTTCCGTTGAGGATCCCCTAAGGGTTTTCCATTGTCAACTCAAATAGCCTTTGGTTTCCCCCATTTTTGAAAGGATGAGATTAAGGCATCTCGTACAGCTATTTCTGTGACTTGGCTAATATTTTTCTTTGCAAAGCAATGATTTCCTAAGACTCCTCCTGATTTTGTATCCACTATAGTTAGATAACAAGCTCGTGATCCATCCTGTAGCTCTAGATTTTCTTTGGCATCTATTTGCCATTCTTCATGTACTTTTGTGACTTTTTTTTCACTTACTGTTCGTATAGATCTCCGTTTATTAAGACCCGCTTTTCTAAACGCGTATTGAAGGGTTCTAACACTAGGTACGGCTTCTGCTCCATAACGCTCTATTAGAATCATTCGTATATAAGAAGCTCCCCAATTGGGATGTAATCGACGAAGCCATATCCCTACTCGTTTTTTATCCTTGTAGGGACTTTCTCTTGATCCACAGTTCTGATAATCAGCTCATAATCCTTCTATCCCATATTTTTTAAAGCGTTCACATATCTGACGGATTCCAGTGTAGGATACACCCAATTCTTCTCGTATTTCTCTCAATTTTTTACCACTTTGACGAAGATCTACTATCTTTTTCCGTATTGTTAATTCGATTACTCTTCCCATTTTTTTGTTTTTTTATAGAAGGCTTTTTTACGATTTTTTGCTTAGCTTTGTTAAGTTCATTATTGCGCACAACAGCAATATTAAAAGTAGAAAAATAACATATGTTATATTAAGTATTTGTTAAAACAATAATTTACCAACTAAAATCACTTAGAGCCAAATGAATTAGTCTATGGATTTTGCAAAAAAATATAGAAACTCTAAATTACTATTTCTAATCAGTATAAGTCTCTTAGTTGCTCTAGTAGTTGTTTGGTGGTTCAACGTATATCAAGACCAAAAAGAAGAATTAGAAAATAAAGTAAGTTACTTGTGGTTAAAAGTTATCAAAGAAGAAGAAACACGGATAATAGAGGAAGAAATTAAGTCAAGGTTATTAAAAATTTCTGCTGGCAGCGATACGGAAAATACATTATTGAACAGCATGAAGTTTTATTACACCATAAACCATGAGGATTCATTAAGCATACCACCTCCCCCCTCCAAGGGAAAAAAACCTCATAAAAGTGTTATGCCAACCACAAGTCTACACAAAAAACTAGACTATAACACTGACAGTCTACTACAACGTTTTACACCTAACCTAGAAGCTTTAGCACTCGACTTAGACTCGAATTTATCTTCTAACAAATTGACCTTAGATTATAGTATTATTATCGCGGATGGCACAAATCAAGCAAAGGAAAAGACACAAAAAGTTGATAATTTTCGAATTACAACTCAGCATGGTTTACAATATAAATTAGATCTAGATATTAGTGTTAAGCTCATTTTGAGTAGAATGTGGTTAGAATTTTTATTGGGTACTTTGGTCATAATTATTATCACTATTGCTTTTTATTATATCCTAAGAAGTCTGTACCAAGAATATAAGATTGCTCAAATCAAAGAAGGTTTTGTCAGCAATATTGTGCATGAGTTGCGTACACCCATCTTCACTGTTTCGGCAGCTTTGGAGGCTTTGCAGCATTTTGAAGCCTTGAAAGATCCTAAAAAGACACAAGAGTATTTAGAAATTTCTAAAAATGAATTGGATCGTTTAGCGATTTTAGTAGAACGTGTGCTGAATACTTCCTTTTTTGAGCAGGGTAATATAAACTTGCAACGGGAAACGTTTAACGTGAAACATTTATTAGAAACTATTGCATTATCCTTAAAATTACCCTTAGAAAAGCATAGTGCTAATTTGATAATTAATTGCCCTGACACAGAACTCAATGCAGACAAAATACACATTACCAATGTTTTATATAATTTAATTGACAATGCATTAAAATATAGTCGAGAAAATTCTGAGATTACAATCAATGTCCTAAAGGAAAATTCTTTTGTAAGAATCGAAGTCCAAGATAATGGAATTGGGATTCCTACTACCTACAAAGACAAAATCTTTGATAAGTTTTTTAGAGTTCCAACTGATAATCAACATAATGTAAAAGGTTATGGTTTGGGTCTGAATTATGTGGCTGAAATCATGCGTTTGCATCAAGCTAAAATTGAGGTAGAAAGCGTAGAGGGACAAGGCACAACATTCATATTATATTTTGAAACCATCTAGAATTATGAGTACAATATTTTATGTAGAAGATGAGGTCTTCCTAGCCAAAATCATAAAGGATAGTTTAGAATCCAGAGGTTATACCGTTATTTGGGCGGCTAATGGTAAAGAAGCTCTTGATAAATTTCCTAATGCACAGGCAGACATCTCTGTCCTAGATGTTATGTTACCCCATATAGATGGCTTTGAGTTGGGACGAAAAATAAAGGAATTGAATCCTGATATTCCTATTATTTATCTTACGGCAAAAGACCAAACCAAGGATGTTCTGCAAGGTTTTGAAGCTGGTGCTAATGATTATATTCGTAAACCTTGTAGCATCGAAGAATTGATTATCCGTGTAGAAAATCTATTACAATTGACAAACGTAAAAACTCCTACAACTAATAATTCTAGAGCTGAAAGAACAATTGGTCAGTTTGTTTTTTATCCTAAAAAATATACTCTTGTCTTCCAAGGAGATCAGAAAATATCACTGTCACATAAGGAAACAGAATTACTCAAACTGTTTTCTTCCCATATCAACCAAAAAATTACCCGACACAGAATACTGGATACGGTCTGGGGAGACGATTCATTTTTCAATTCTAGGAATCTAGATGTTTATATCACTAAACTCCGACAATATTTCAAAGCAGATCCAAAGATCAAGATCATCACATTAAGAGGGGTTGGGTATCATTTTTTAGTAGAAAATTAAGTATTTAGAAATTATAGAACTGTTTTACAAATAGCTAAACACAAAAAAATCAGACATTTTTTTTAAAAAAATTCAAGTGTTAGCTAATTAATCACAAATAAACTAACTTACTAATAAGCTATAAATCAAATAAATAGACATTTTTAAAAAATTATTAGCTAGTTGTTAACTAGTCATAAAGGTAAAAATATTCTATAAAAAAGTAAATATACCTACAGTTTTAATCAGACAAATTACAAAAAATGTGGTTGTCTCTTTATCATTCTACTTTTATATTTGTATTGAAATAATACTTCTACTGAAATCGTGAAGTATTCTGTATACACAAGTAACTGAATACTCATTTTTAAATTATAATTCTACTGCATTTTAATTTTCTTGAGTATTTCAGAATTAACTGTACACTACTTGCTAAGGTTTGAAAAATGCTTGATTAAATCTAACGCTTAGAATAAAAACCAGTCTTTATATGACAGGAATTGTTGAACTCTGTATTAGTTATCCATAAACCAGTTCTAAGTATAATACTTGATATATAGTAACTAATTTCATTTCTATTATGAATGTACACATTATAACCATAATCACACTAATCCTCTTTTTTAGTAGAGGAGCGTGGACACAGACTACTAATATTCCTGATGTTAACTTTGAACAAGAACTCATCAGTCAAGGTATAGATTCGGATGGTATCGTGAATGGGCAAGTAGCTACAGCAGATATCGCAGGTGTCACTTCCTTGGATGTTAGTTTCAGACAAATTATGGACTTGACAGGTATTGAAGATTTTATCAGTCTTGAATATTTGTCTTGTAATAACAATCTCTTAACAACACTAGATTTATCAAACAATCCTTTGCTTTTTCATCTTCAATGTAGAGAAAACCAAATCATCAGTCTAGATGTTTCCAACAATCCTGAATTAGGATGGTTAAAATTGGCAAACAATCAGGTAACTAGTCTAGACCTTAGCAATAATACTGAGTTATTCTACTTGGAATGTAATAACAATCACTTATCACAAATATTATTGGGACAACACGATTCCTTATTTTATCTCGATACAGGCAGTTTTCATGGTTTGCGTTGTCAAAATAATCCTGCTTATCTAGTCATTTGTGGCAATGTCCCCAATACTATCCCTGCAACTTGGGAGAAAGATTCTGATGCAACCTACAGCTATGGAGGCTGTTATCCTAAACGTTTGCAAGGAAAAATAGCAATTGATACAAACAATAATTGTGTAGTAGACAGCACAGAACAGGCCTTCCCTAATGCCTTGATCAAAATCTATAATACTACAGATACCGTCATAGTTTATTCAGATCAAAATGGCTGGTTCAGTGCAGGACTAGATACAGGAACGTATACAATAGAAGCTACAGCTAATCTCTTATGGCAAGCTTGCCCTAATCCTCAAACATTTACAGTAGATACCAATAACATTCAAGATATTAATTTTGCAATGCAAGCACTTACAAACTGCCCGTTGTTGACTACAGATATTTCTGCTCCTTTCTTGCGAATGACTGGTGGAGGTTCTAGCTATACAGTGAGCTATTGTAATGAAGGAACCTTACCAGAATATAATGCCTACATCGAAGTAAACGTTGATCCTGATCTGAATGTAACAGGAAGTAGTCTTCCCATTGCTAGCCAAAACGGGAATATCTACACTTTTCTGTTAGACACAATAGATATTTGGGAATGTGGTTCATTGACAATTG
>JAKVCT010000154.1:0-6372 GCA_022448995.1 Saprospiraceae bacterium | reverse complement strand
ATTGGGACAAGCACATTGCTCTGAAGCACATATTTATCCTGATACGACCTGTGGAGTGACATGGTTAGGTCCTGAACTGGTACTTAATGCCAATTGCACGCTAGATTCTGCTTTTTTTGAGCTTATAAATGTTGGTGGAGCAATGGGTATTCCATTGAATTACTATGTCTTTGAAGGAGATTTGATGATCTATCAAGATCCCTTCCTATTAGGCGCTGGAGGCATCCTAAATGTAACGATTCCTATTAGTCAAGGTCAGACCTATCGCTTTAGTACTGAACCCATCTCCAATTATCCGCCCCAATTAGGAGATGGTTTCGTAACTAAAGCATTGGAAAACTGTAACCCTATACCTGGCTCGATTATCACCACAAGCTATGTCCTGTCACAATATAATGGAAACAGTGCCTCGTCTATTTCGATTGATTGCCAGCAAAATGTATTTGCTTATGATCCTAATGACAAAAATGCACAACCTGAAGGCTATGGTACTCAGCACTATATTGAAGCCAATACTCCTTTAGATTACAAAATCCGATTCCAAAATACAGGTAATGATACTGCTTTTACAGTGGTCATCAAAGATACCTTATCACCTTACTTAGATCTGAGTAGCTTACAAATGGGAGTATCTAGTCATGTGTATACTTGGAGTTTAAACGGAAATATCTTGAGTATTCATTTTGATAATATCATGTTACCAGATAGTAATATCAACGAACCTGCTTCTAATGGTTTTGTGAGCTATACAATTCGTCAAGTAGCTGATCTACCGTTAGAAACACGTATTGAAAACACAGCTTATATTTATTTTGATTTTAATCCTGCTATTATAACTAATACCACATTTCATACCATTGGGGAAGACTTTTTTGATATACAGTTGATAGAAACTAGTGTTTCTGAAGTGGGCAATAAAACACCTGTTGCCTATAAGCTCTTCCCCAATCCTACTCAGGATAAAATCTTTGTCCAATCAGTGTCAAATACAGCATTTGAAGCTCAGCTTTATGACTTGAATGGACGACTTTTAGGAAGTTACAGCTTTGATCAACTGGAAAATGGTATTTCCCTGAAACCTTATCCTTCAGGAAACTACATTCTCAAAATTGCAAATTCAAAGCAAATAAACACCTACAAAATCACAAAACTGCAATAAAAGTAGTTTACAAAAAAGTGCAAAAAGTCACGGACTATTATGAAGAGTTATCAAAATTAACCTATCATAAAGTTTATAAAATATTGTTTACATAAATATATATATACCACAAAACGGAAAGAAAGAACAGTATCTGAAGAAATCAATTTATGAAGCATTGAAACAAGAAATCATAATAAAATATTTTTTGGGAGGATCCTTCTAGCTGAGATAGTTAGGAGGATTTATTTTCTAACTGCATTAATAACCAATCCATCTCAGTTAAAGGCTTAGTTTCCAAAAGTTGAGTTTTCAATCTCTTGATTTTTTCTTTGTCTGATCTTGCTATAGTGAAGATACGCTCTGTAAATCGAATAATATTCAAGTAGTTTAAACGAGTAGTTTTTGCAATGGTTGTTTTCCGTTCTAGATAACGCTTGAAACTCCGAATCAAGGCGTCTAAAGCATCGTGGTAAGCTAGTTCAAAATAGATTTTTAGCAGCAATAACTTTGCAGAAAGATTTAGAAATACATCATCAAATTCAATTTTTGCTAACTCTACCTGACAAGCCTCATAATCTCCATAAGCAAAATAATATCGAGCATATGCATAGGTTTTGTAGGTATACTGATACCTTTCCTCTAGCTTGGAAGTGTAGACTTCAATGAAATCTCTTGCCCAAGTTATGGCTTCTTCTCGTAATGCCGAAGTAATGATATTTTTGTAGGTAAAACGACTCAATATCCCTTTTTCTAACAACACCTTACTCTCTAGTCCATATTGCATCAACTGAAAAAGTTCCTTATTATATTCTTTGAATCCTGTATTAAATTTCTTGATACAATAACTCACTGCTATAAGATAGGCGTTCCTCAGTTCTTCTATTGGTAGATGATGACCCAACTGCTCTATACTTTCTTTCAAACGACCAAAATAAGTAAGTTCATCTGGATATTTTAATGTGTTGTAGGCATAATAATACAAACAGATAGCAGGAATGTCTAGACGAGCTTTTGCCTCTGACAAAACAGTATCTAAGATGGGAATTTGGTACTGTTGCTTATACAAATCCTGATGGCTGATTGTAGTGACTGAGTGTCTTAAAGTCTCAATGATAAAGGTAGTAAAGTGAGTATCTAAAATGTCTTGAAGATTGGTTACTCTTGCTCTAGAGCCATGTGTTTTAACATTAAAAATCTGTTGCTCTAGCAAATATTTGGTATAATAATATGTTCCACTTTGAATAGAAGACTTTGTGAATACACGCTCTTGTTTATCAATAAACTGTTGGGCATATTTCGTCATTTTTTTCTCTTGGTAAAACTCTATCAAAGGTAGATAATTACCTTCTGCACGGGATTTTTGCTTATCGTATCGAATAAATTGTTCTAAGCAATCCACAGCAATTGTCACTGTATGTCGTAGACGTAAATCATCATAGTGTTGCTGGGGATACAAGCGCTGAAAAATCAAAGGCTTGGTTGTGTTATTAGGACTAAGTACTCGCCTACTCAATAAGAAAAGTAACAGGGTTTGAGCTGCTTCATGTTTAATTGTTAATGAAGACAGTACCCATTTTCGAAACTGGTTTTTTTCTCTTTTATTAAGAGATAGAATTGTTTGCACAAGTTTGCTCTGATACATTGGCTAGAAGTATTGATTGATGGAAAAATAGCTATTTTTTCCATCAATCAATAAGAATTCTTCTAAATTGAGAAATGTACCAAATACAATGTAATGTAGGTAAGCGATTTTTTTAATGGAGGAATAAACTCTGAGGTAAGTAGTGAAACTAATTCATTCTCTCGCTTTGGATACCCTATTTAACCGAAAAAATCCAAAACAGAGCATTTCAATCTCGAAGAGCTCAACGCAGTTAGCCCCGCAGGGCTCTGCACCAATAAAAGATTCAGCTAAAAAATTATACTACAGAGCAGTTAGAATAAATTTTAAACTGTTCTTAGCTATTGATAAACCATATTACCAAATCGCGAATTATCTCTCCTTCCTGATTGGATTTTTGTAGTAATTCCGTCCCAAAGTTCAATCCTCTTTTCTAAAGCATTCTTGGCTAGTGCCAAAACATCATCCCATTTCTCGGAGCTATCACCACAGAGTTCTTGAATCATTTCTAAGGCTAGAGGACCATGTTCGTCCCCGTCTATTTCTATATGACGTTCTAGATAATACAATAGTTTAGGATAACGCCTTTGGGTTTCTCGTTCAGAATCACGAAGAATAGATAAGAACATATCAGGAATTAGATCTTCACGCCCAAAGGTGAAAGCAGCTGCTATTTTGTGAGCCTGTTTGGTCTGAATGGTTTCAAACGTAAAACTCAAAAAATTATATTCTGCTTTGGATAATTTGTGTGCTTGTAGAGAAGATTCTATGTCAGATAAACCATTGATACTTTCAATCAATTGATAAATCTTATTAGTGTCTGCTCCTACTTCCTTCATGGATGCTATATACATCTCAAAATGACTCGCAGCTTCTTTATGCTCATTGATATCACTTTCTTCTGCCCAAACAATTTCATTGATGAACCTAGCAATTTTAGGATTTGGCTTAGGCTTCCAAGGCAATTCTACACAGGTGAACTGAATTTGTAAGGCCTTCAATAGAGACATAAAATCCCATACTGCATATACATGACTTTCCATGAAAGTACGAATATCTTCAATATCTCGTAAGGTAGTATAAAGTGGATGGTTAATTAAACGTTCCCGATAGGGCATTAGTGCCTTTTCTATATATCGAATGTGGTCCATAAAATTTATACGATTTGATTATACAATTAATCCTATTCTTTTAACTCTTAATAAGTACATTTGGTTGATAAACCAGGTAATATAACTTTCATATACATGTAATTTTTCAAAAAAATCACTTAAAAAAGTACAATTCTCAAAAAAATTAATATTTTTAATGCTGAAATGCAAGATTATGGAAAGCAAATAGACTCTCAACCGACAAAATATTAAATAAAAGGACAAAAATAATCGTAGTATAGTTTAGGTATTATTTTAGACATACTTAATAAACCACAGATTACTCAGCGAAGCTAAAAGAAAAGAGCTGTAGTAAACCACAGCAATGATCTTTGAAGAAAGTAGGCTTGAAATAAACTAAAGATAACTACGAGGACAGTTGGACGATTACTTAAAATCTCGTACTCATTCCCATACCAAAATAAGCCAACCGTAAAATATATATTCTACAAATTCCTCTAAATAATATATTTCTTGGATATGACCATTGTGTGCCCAGTGAATATATTTCTTATAAAGATATTAAGTTTTAACTACAAAAAACAAAAACAGTAAGTGTTATGAACAACAAAAACTTCTACTGTTCTCTAGTGTTATGTGTTTTCACCTATTGGCTACAAGCTCAATCCCCTGGTGGTGTTGACTGGCTTTCTACACCAGGTACACAGGGACAAGTCACAAAGACTACTTATACCAATGGATCTCCCTATTCTAGTATACTTAACATGATTGAGAAGGTGCCTTCTGCAACTACTACATCAGAGGATCCTACAGTTGTATTTGATACAACCACTAACATGAATAATTCATCTGTTTTCCCAGCTAATACAGGCTTCCGATTCGAATTTTATATTTTCACGCCAGTACAAGGGAACTATCGCTTTAAAGTATGTTCTGATGATGGTTCTCGAGTAACCATATATGATGATGAACTTATTGATAATGATAATACTCAACCCATTAATTGTGTTAGTAGTGGAACCTATTTTCTAACATCAAATACCTATCATCCTGTTGTGGTTGATTTTTATCAAGGTAGTGGTAATGCCGGTTTACACCTAGAATGGGATGTTCCTGGTGGTGGGGTTACCTATACTACTATTCCTGCATCTCAAATCTATGCTCGTAATCCAGGTGTAGGGGCAGGTTTATGGCTCAAAGCAGATGATATTAGCCAAGCGAATAATACAATAGTTAATACCTGGGCTGATGCTTCTCCATTTGGGAATAATGCCACAGGTAAAGGTGTTAAACCTGATTTTTATACCAATCGAGTAAATTTCAACCCTGCTGTTCAATTTGATGATGGTGGTGCAGGATCTGCAGAATGGTTCGAATTGCCTAGTATTTTTGGTACAGCCCACCATTCTGATGCTGATGTCTTTGTTGTTTTTAACACAGATGATGGTGACGATAATCCCTTAGTACATGAGGATCATGAAAATGGGGATTTCTATATGGATGTTGATAATGGTGAGGTAAGAGCACAAGGTCGCCAAAATGAGAAAAAAGATAATCATACAGGTAATAATCAATTTATGTTATGGAGTTCCCATATGCATAATTCTACAAATGCCAGCAGGAATCCACATTCTCAAAAGCTTTCTTTATATGAAAATGGAGATCGGGTAGCTCAAGGTAATAACACGGTAAGTTTCCAAGGAGAAGACAATATTATGTATATTGGTAGTGATGATGGTCCTAATGAACACCAAGGTGATATAGCCGAAGTCGTTATTTATACCAAACCACTTACCAATAACGAACGTATCCGTGTGAATTCTTACCTAGCTATCAAATATGGCTTAACGCTAAGTCACAACTATTTGTCCTCTGATGGAACTAATATTTGGGATCGAAACACTACTGTAAGTAATTCGGGAGACAACTACAACAATGATATAGCGGGTATTGGTCGAGATAATAATTCTGATTTGAACCAACCTCGCTCTAAGAGTGAGAGTAGTGATGCTGTTGTAGATATTCAGGGTAGTCCAGGAAATAATAATTTCTTGGTTTGGGGATGTAATAATCGTAGCTTTAATATCATAGATCAGGCACCTAGTGGTATGAATATTCTTCGTCGCCATTGGCATGTACAAAGAACAGGTAATCCAGGTGCAGTAACCCTGCAATTTGATGTAAGTGGTCTTAATGTGGTTAGTCCTGGAGATTTGGATCTTATTGTAGCGACAAATGATGAGTTTTCTTCGAGTGTACAACGTTATACAGGAAGCTTATCTGGAACTACCTACACTTTTAGCAATATTACTTTCAATGATGGGGATTATTTCACCTTGGGAGAAGGAACTTTGTCTATTGCTTTCAGTAGTAATGATCCAGGTGCGCCCAATACTTGGGAAGCTTGTCGTGGATCTAGTGTAAGTATCGATTATGATGGGCTTTCTACTCCTCCAGGTAGTGTTAGAATTTACACTGGGACAAACCCAATCTCTACA
>JAKVCT010000153.1 GCA_022448995.1 Saprospiraceae bacterium | reverse complement strand
CTAATTGATGACCAAAAGAATGGGCAAAATTGACAAAATTTCATAAAAACTTAATTATCAAGCAGTAAGCCCCCTCAAGTGCTCAGCGAAGCTAAAATATATTTTTTAATTATTATGATAAAAAGTTAAAAAATCAACGAACTATTATTGAAATAATACCCAACCAATTTTTCAATATTTGCATACCTGCTTCAGTCAAAATAGACTCTGGATGAAATTGTATCCCCACTATGGGATAAACCTGATGGCGCATACTCATCAGTTCATTAGCTGTAGTTTGAGAGGTTGGGACTAAACAAGTAGGGAGTTTTTCTAGGGTCAGAGAGTGATAACGCATTACTGAAGTTGGTGAGCTAATTCCTTCAAAGACTCCATTTTGTTGGTGATAGATCATAGATGTCTTTCCATGCATTGGGAGTGTACATTTGACTAACTTTGCTCCAAAAAATTGTCCCAAAGCCTGATGTCCCAAACAAATCCCCAAAATTGGCTTTTTATCATAATAATGAGCAACAATATCCAATAGAATTCCTGCATCCTTAGGTGTCTGAGGACCAGGAGATAAGACTAAAGCATCAAATTTTTTCTGTTGAATAGCTGCTAAGGTACAAGCATCATTTCGAACTACTTCACAAGAAGCTCCTAATTGTAAGAAGTAGTCATATAAATTATAGGTAAATGAATCATAATTGTCGATAAGCAACAAATGAATTTTCATTTTCTCACTTTGGTTGGTGTATAATATTGATTTGATTACGCTTTCACTATAGTCCATAAAGATTGAGCATTAGTAGACTATTTATCATTGACAGAGAATTCTAAAAACTCAGAACGATTAAAGGTTATTTAGAGCATGTCTACTTTTATTCTAAAAGTAAAATATAAAAGCTCTTTTTCACGATTCTGCACCTATTCCATAATAGTAGCAGAACTATTAGGACAGATTATTTAACACAGTTGGATCGAATAAAAACAAATAAATTGTTTTTATTAATAGTTCGTGGATTTTTAACTACTTAGAGCCTTTCAGGATTTCGTAAAAAACTGATAATCAAAATAATACACAAAAACACCTAAGTTTCATAAAACCCTAATTATCAGGCAAAAAAGGCGACAAAGTAACCAAAATCAATAAATTTGATGTGGTGAAGATGTTTTTTAAACAACTTCGTACTAAAAAACTACTTAAATAAACTTTATTATTCCAAAGTATCTGCTTTTGACTTCACTATAAAATCTGGATTATTCAAGACATTAGGATCTATTGAAATGTCATCCTGCTCATCTTCCTTTGGAATGCTATCTCCTTTGGGAATTACTCTAGTAGTATCAGATTCTAAATCATCAAGATTCCCTGAAGTAGCATCTTTTTCAGGTTCTATTTCAATCACATCTATCTCCTCTTCTATTTTTCGTCGTTCAAGTGCCTCAAAAGCACTCTTCATATAAATTGCAAACTTATCAACAAATGGAGCAACCTGTTCTATTACCTTTTGTCCAGTTTCAGGTACTCTTTTAATGTAGGAGTAAAAATTAGACTTATTCTGTGTTTCTACATTAATTACCTTAGCCTCTGAGAAAAAATCAATGAGCACACTGTACATAAATGTAAAGACTAGACACATCATCAATCCTCCAATAGCTTGGCTAATCCGATTAAACCGTTTATTGTCAATCAAACCAGATAAAAGCTTGGTCATAATTCGCACAATGAGTAATAACCCAATGAGCGTGATGGCAAAAGAAACAAAGGGAAGAAAGGGAGAATTTAGCTCAAAAGTATCCTTGATAAGCACTTCTATGATTGGTGTAAATCGCATAGAAGCTGCTATCGCTAATAAAAATAAAACCAAGAATATGACTACTCGAATTAGTCCAAAAACAAATCCAAAATAAAACCCAAAGGTTACCATAATGATAAAGAGAACGTCAATAATCATATCACTCAGCTATTGTCTACACAACAAAAAGTGAATACCTTTGTGCCATCAATCCATAGAACATATCTACAGATTGAAGTGATTGATAAACAAAGATACTCACTTCAATAAATATTTATCGTATTAAGCCAACAGTTGACGAACCATTGTTGACATCTTTTTTCCATCTGCTTTGCCAGCCAATTCTTTGGTTGCTGTTCCCATCACCTTACCCATATCACGCATAGTACTTGCACCGACCTGCTCTATAATCGCCTTTAGTGCAGCTTCCAATTCAGCATCACTCATTTCTTTTGGCAAAAACTCCTTGATAATATCCAATTCCTCTTTTTCTGTAATTGCCAAATCGTCACGTCCTTGTTCTTTGTATGTAGTCCAAGACTCTTCTCTTTGTTTTGCCATTTTTTGTAGCAACTTTAACTCTTGTGCTTCTGTTACTTCTCCTCCTGCACCACTAGTTTTCAATAGTAAGATCTGTGATTTGATAGAACGAAGTGTGCGTTTACGTGCATCATCCTTCGCTTTCATTGCTTCTTTGATACCTGCATTGATGCGGCTCTCTAAACTCATAGTATTGTTTTCTTTAAGCATTTAGGGCATTTGCCAAGCTTGGCAAATCCCTTGAACAGCTTTATTATAAAATAAGTAATTAGACTTCAGCCAAATTTAAAGAATAATCTTCTAAAATTCTATGCTTATCCTAGTTACTAACTGTGTTTACGGTTCTATAAAGCTTATAAAAGATCAAAAAGTTCTTAAATAATCCCTAAAATTAGGAATCTTCCTAAACTTGTGGTTCGAAAAACCGTATTTTTGTTGGAATATCAAGATAACTATAGATACACTTTTTGGCTTTAGATCTAGCAATCAAGCCAAAAGACTATAAAAATAGAAGTAAACTATGAAAAACATACTCTTAATCCTCAGCTTTTTAAGCATTCATCTGCTCGTATTTGGACAAGAAAAAAAAGGGATTGAATTCTTTGACGGAACCTGGGAAGAAGCCCTAGCATTAGCCAAAAAAGATCATAAAATAATATTTGTAGATGCTTATGCTTCTTGGTGTGGGCCTTGTAAACGCATGGCTAAGAATGTATTTACAGATGAAGAGGTTGGCAAGGTCTATAATCGTCATTTCATTAATGTGAAAATGGATATGGAAAAAGGTAAAGGACCTGAGTTTGCACAAAAGTATGGTGTAAGTTCTTATCCTACACTATTTTTTATTGATGAAGAAGCACAAGTTGTCAACCAAGTCAAAGGTGCGCGCAATATTGAGCAGTTTATAGCATTAGCCAAAGCTACCTTAAATAGCTACTCCAAGAGTACTGACTATGCAGAAGAATACGAAGAAGGAAATAGAGATCCTGAATTCTTGAGAGCTTATGCTTATGCTCTTCTGATGAGCTCAGAACCAACCTTGAAAATTGCCAATGAATATTTACGTACTCAAGAACAGCTAGACTCAGAAGAAAACTTGGACTTTATCTTCGATTTTGCGACAGAGGCAGATTCCCGAATTTTCACAATGATGCTTCAATATAAAGATCTGATCATTCAGCGTCAGTCAGAAAAAACCTTTTTGAAACAAGTAGAAAAAGCCTGTGATCAAACTATCAAAAAAGCTGTAGATTATAAGTCTGAAAGTTTGCTTGAAGAAGCAAAAAAACAAATGAAAGTCGCTAATCCTAAATATGCTAAAGAGTATGCATTATTGGCCGATATCAGTTACTATTTTTTACTAGAGAACTATGATTTGGTGATTAGTACTACAGATAAGTATTTAAAAAAATATGCTAAAGGTGATGCTGTTAAAGCCTATAATCATGCTGAGTTTTTAACAAACTTTGTCAAGGGTCCCAAAGCTTTGACTATTGCTGAAGTTTGGGCAAAAAAAGCTTATGAAATAGACTCCAACTTAAAACATGGAGAACTTTATCTAAAAGTGTTAAGAAAAAATAGCAAGCACAAAGAAGCAGATGCTCTAGCTCCAGAGATAGAAAAGCTAAAACTTAAGTCCACAGAGAAAAAACAACGTCTTAGTACTCCTCATTCTCCCGACTAAAAACAATTCAAGTTAGATTATAATCTGTGAAGGTTGTACAAATGAATAAATCAACAATAACTCATTTGTACAACTGATACCTAAAATGGGAATTTCCCTTGAGCTCTTCTCCATGAAAACGGATAGTATTTAGTAACTGCCATACAATTGGTTGAAAAACCACAATTATGGTAATTTTAGACATGCTCTAGAAATTTTCACAGACTACATCCATTTTTAAAATATAATATATCATGCATAAACTCCTCTTCCTTTTATTTTTTAGCGGAGTCCTCATAGGCAATATTCAAGCACAAGACCTAGCTAAAATCCGAAAAGAAAAAGCAAAACAAGCGATCAAAGCTCTGTATAATGATGGTGCTGTTATTGTTCGGTTAGTCTCCAAAGCTAAAAATATAGAAGTCTTACAGAGATCCTTGCGCAGTTCACAATTAAATAAAACACAGCGCAAACGCTATCAGAAAACATTGAATATCATGATAGAAGAAAGAGATAAGAATAACAAAACTATTATTCAAAGTTTTAAGGACTCTTTCAACTTTTGTCCAGTCTACTTTATTTATGACACTAGTTCTCGATCTCTTCAAAAGAAAGAACATGGAGATATCTTTTTGGATTTAGTTGATGATAAGATTGTTAAGACTACAGATATTACATTCAAAGAAAATAAAGAAAATACATTCCTTGTTTACTATAAAAAATCAGGTGAGGATTATCCTTTTGATGTTTTTGAGATCAAAGCACTTAAGGGTGTAGTAGAGGAACCTTTTCCCCGTTATGTTTCTGTGCGTTCCTCTTTTCTGACGGAATCTAAAAGAACTGTTATAAAAAGTGCTATAGATCGATTGGATAATAAATTCAAGAAATTTTATCTGAAAAATAAATAGCCAAATGACTAGGGACTTTGGCTTCGCTGAGCGCTTTGTAGTCTTACCTACAAAACTATTCATAATAAACTCTATTAATCATGTAATAATTATATGACCTACACACCTTCAATTCAATATGCTGACGGAAATGGAAATATCTATCATATCCATGCAGATCATTTTATTTATGATCCAGTAATCCCTACACACAGCAGTTCTGGTCGATATAGTGGAGGAACCGCAATAACGAAATATATCCAACTTGACCAATACAATCAAATTCTTACTATAGTTCAAGAAGCTATTTCTGATACTACTCAGCATGCTTCTAGTCGAATGAAAGGTACAGGTTGGATTAGAATAGAAAATTCTCAAGAATGTATACTTAGTTACAATTCAGAGATTAAAGAAGGATTAGAGACAATTCTACAGAAATTACGTTCTAATTAAAGTAGGTAGAGAGGGAGGTTCGTAGAGCACTTCGTGGTTTAGTATTATGGATGTTTTTGGGTCACCTATTGCGGCAATGGCAATAGGTGACCCAAAACCTCGAAGGGCTCAACGAATCTATAAACAGAGCATAGCTGTAGCGAGGCTCTGTGAAGCAGGAGATGGCTTAAAATCGGCTAAAGATAACTACGAGAACATTGGGACTATTACCTATAAAGAAGAGCTAGCCAATGTAAAGTAATACACTCGCAATAATATATAGATAATATACAAAACAGAAAAAATCCCCCCTAAGACCCAATTCATCTTTGTCTTGTTGTAATACATCCACGTCACCCAAATTACTGTCAGAAAAAACATAAAAGGCAGGTCCCAATATAACATTGATAAGGGTAAGTATAAACCAGTAGAGAGAGCACCTAAGCTCAAGGCCAATAAGATATGAGTGATATTACTCCCTAACAAAGTACCTATGACTAAGTTTGCACGTTTCTGTTGTACTCCTTCTAGAAGGATAGCTAGTTCAGGAAAACTAGCAGCTACTCCAATACTTAAAGCACCCACCAAAGAACTATCTACAGCTATTTCTTTAACAATCCATTCTGTCGTCCCCAAGATATACCATCCTAACAAACACAAGGTGAACAATGCACCAAATAAAATCCCAAATTCCTGACCTAATGAATGTGGGAGCTTCGTTTTTTTCTTTGCTTTACTTGGTATAGGTTGCTTAGATAAAGGAGTTTTGTAGTGTTGGTATGTCCATGCTAGATACAAAAAGAAACCAAATAATAATAAAGCTCCATCTAATGGAGTTAACCAATGATCTAAACTCAAGAATATCAAGAATATATTAATAGCAAGGTAAATATACAGACTATGCCTTAGTTCTTGATTTTTGAATAAGACCTTGTTTTGCATAATCAAAAACAGGCCAAGAAATAATCCTTGTTGCAATAAGTTGGAACCAATGTTTACGCCCATGACCATCCCAGAACTTGTCTGCAAATCTAACCCACCAACATGCACTCCCAAAGTATGACTTAGGACAATTCCTAATTCAGGTAAATTTCCCGTAATGGAGAGTAAGGTTAAGCTGACAAAAGTTTCAGAGATTCGAAAATACTGAGTTAGCAAGCTTACACGCTCTACAACTAAACGTGCAGCAAAAACTAAAGCTATTACAGCAGCTAAACCTAAAAATCCATTTAGCCAAATATCATTTGTTAAAATCATGAGTATTATGCAAATAGTTAAGTTGCGAAACTACAATTTTTTTAAAAGTACTCAAAACGAGTTTTACAAACAGAATAAAAACTCAATTAAAACTTACTTTACAAAATATAATTTTACAAAAAACCATGTTAATTGTATGTAAAGTTCATTTTACACAAAAAAAACAATGTATTAATATTGAGTTTATAATCAAGTCGTTCTTTTGCAACGAATTACGGGTCACATGACTTCGCAAAAACAGATTGATCCGTGTCTACATTAAACAAACTAATCAATTCGTAAATCTAATGGAAACGCTTAAAAAAGTAGTCCTTTTTTCTCTAGTAATTATGTTTGCTCTCACATTCAATTCTTGTCAAAAAGACAAGGAAATTACCGTAACAGGTACAGTTACTAATTCAACTGGTTCTGGTGTTGAGGGTGTTACAGTTACGACTGTAGGTTCTGTAATCAACACAGCAACTACTGCATCTGATGGTACTTATACTATCAATGTTGCTCAGAATGGTTCTTTAACATTTGCTAAAAATGGTTATAGTGCTCAATCAAAAGACGTTGAAGGAGAAAATACTATTGACATCATCCTTAGCTTTGATCCATTTGCTGCAGCTTTCTCTACTGGAGGAAACATCAGCGAAGATCCTGCATTCACAGGTGGTGTAGTTCCTACAAGTTCTAACTTAGGAACTCCAGGTACTGCTTCTGATTCTTGGTTCACTGCTACTACTTACAAAGGTGCTGTAAATCCTTCTGGTACGCCTTGGTACGATGGATGGTCATTCTTTAGCCGTATTGCTAGCGGAACTACAACTTCTGCTCCTTTGACTAATGCAGCTAATGTAGTAACAGTTACTGACGCTTCTTTGTCAAATGCTGCTACTATCAACTGGACTAAGGATACTACTTACATCTTAAGCGGTTTTGTATTCGTAGATAGCGGACAAACTTTAAATATCGAAGCTGGTACAATCATCAAAGGTGCTACTGGTACTGGTGCTAATGCTTCTGCTCTAGTTGTTGCTCGTAATGGTAAGATTATGGCACAAGGTACAGCTTCTGAGCCAATCATCTTTACTTATGAAAATGATAATGGTGGAACTGAAGCTACTCAAAGAGAGCAGTGGGGTGGTTTAATCATCTTAGGTAATGCTTCTTTGAACTCTTCTCCTGGTACTTCTGCAATCGAAGGTATCCCAACTACTGAAACTCGTGGTATCTATGGTGGTTCTACTGATAATGACAACTCTGGTGTATTATCTTATGTATCTATCCGTCACGGTGGTTCTAATATTGGTGCTGACAATGAGATCAACGGTTTGACTTTAGGTGGTGTTGGTTCTGGTACTACTATCGAGTATGTTGAGGTTATTGGTAACAAAGATGATGGTATCGAGTGGTTCGGTGGAACTGTAGATGCTAAATACTTAATCTCTGCTTACTGTGGTGATGATGCTTTAGATTATGACGAAGGATACCGTGGAAGAAACCAATTTGTAATCGTATACCAAGATCCTGCAATTGCTGATCGTGGTGGTGAGCATGATGGTGGTACTGATCCTGAAACAGCTACTCCATATGCAACTCCAGTATTCTACAATGCTACATTTGTGGGTAACTCGGGTTCTCGTATCATCACTTTCCGTGATAATGCAGGTGGAGAATATCACAACTCTATCTTCACTGGATTTGGTAAAGGTATTGATATCGAAGATTTACTAGATCAAGAGCAAGATTCTTACAAGCAGTGGGAAGATGGTAACTTGAAAATTGAAAACAACGTATTCTACTGCCCAAGTGTAGGAACTACTGGTGCTGAGTTATTCTCTGTGTCTAACTAATCGCCACAACTGTTAGAATGAAAATTACAGCAATATAGGGCAATGCCCAACAGTACAGAAAGACAAAAGGTTTACGTAATCCTTATAATCTGCGTAAACCTTTTTACTGTTCAGAAAACCATCCATCAAGTCTAAATGCATAATCACAATTCACAAATTCTATAGCATCATGAAATTTATTTCCATTATATTCATCATTGCGTTATTGAGTCTATCCCTACATGCTCAAAAAGGTTCTATTTCGGGTACGATCCTAGAAGCAGAATCAGGATATACTGTAATTGGAGCAAGTGTAATGCTACAAGGTACTAGTTTAGGTACAGCAACTGATCTAGATGGTCTATACGCTTTTTCAGATGTAGATCCTGGTACCTACTCTGTAGAAATTACATACATTGGATATGAATCCAAAATTATTGAAGATATTGAGGTTAAAGCAAATGAGGTGACTACTCTTGATGTAACCTTAGGTAATGCACCTGTTGAAATCGAAGTGGTTACGGTATCTGCTGAGGTTACAACCAACACAGAAACTTCAATCTTGACGATGCAAAGAAAGTCATCTTCTGTATTAGATGGTATTTCTTCTGCACAAATTGGAAAAACAGGAGATAATGATGCAGCATCTGCAATCAAACGTATCACAGGTGTGACTGTAGAAGGTGGTAAATATGTTTATGTACGTGGATTGGGTGACCGTTACAGCAAAACTACACTAAATGGTTCTGATATTCCAGGTTTAGATCCTAATCGTAATACTGTACAAATGGATCTTTTCCCAACCAACTTGTTGGATAATATCTTAGTTTACAAATCATTCACACCTGACTTACCTGGAGATTTCACAGGTGGATATGTAGATATCAAAACCAAGGATTTTCCTGAGGCATTTACATTCAATGCTTCTGCATCTATTGGGTATAATACTATTGCAACGTTCAACTCTAACTTATTAGCTGCTCCTTCTGGTAGAATGGATTGGCTGGGATTTGATGATGGAAATCGTCAGTTGCCAACTACAGTGGATGGTGTAGCTATTCCAAATTATAACCCAAGCCAATTTAACCAAGCAGATGCTCAAACTTTAATTGGTCAGACAACTAGCTTCCCAAGTACTTGGGATGTAAACAGACAAGCACAACCCTTCAATCACAATTTGTCCATCTCTATTGGAGATCAAATCAAATTCAACAAAAGTGCATTGGGTATTGTAGGTGCTTTGACTTACCAACGCAACTACTCAGGATACAATGATGGTGATTATGGATTGTATACACTAACTGATTTTTATGATAATGCTAGAGCATTAACACCTCAATTAACCCTAAAAGATAGCAAAGGACAACAGGAAGTATTGTGGGGAGCTTTATTCAACTTGAGTTATAAAGCAGGACCTAGCAACAAGATTTCCTTTACCTTTATGCACAACCAAAGTGGAACGTCTACTATGCGTACACTATATGGTAAAAAACAACAAGATGATCCAGATGAGGATTTCTACACACAAACTACACGTTTCTTACAAAGAGGTTTAACTACTTATCAATTAGGTGGTAAACATGTTGCTAAAAAAGCAAATGACTTGAAAGTAGAATGGCGCTTATCTTATGCAAATTCTACACAAGATGATCCAGATTTACGTTTCTTTACTTACCGCTACCGACCAACTTCTGATACTTATATCGTAAAATTAGCAAGTGATCGTCCACCTTCACGTTTCTACAGAAATATGACTCAAGGTAACTTGTCTGGTCGCGTAGATTTCACCATGCCATTCAAGCAATGGAATGACCAAAAATCATTGGTTAAATTTGGTGGTGCTTATACTTACAAAGATCGTGTATTCCGCGAAGATCGTTATATCTTCAACAACAACTTACCTAGTTTTGATGGTACTACTAATGATTACTTCACTCCTTTGGCCATCTCTGCAGAAGGCAATGCTTTCGCAAACAATGGTTATGGTGCTTTTGTAACGAATGGTTTAGATACAGCTAACAATTATGATGCAAATCAAGGTGTAGGTGCAGCTTATGCAATGATCGAATTACCATTGACTAAGAAATTAAAATTCATTGGTGGTGTGAGAATGGAAACTACTCAAGTTCGTTTGCGTTCTTTGAGCTGGACATTACAACAGACTAAATATCCGGAATTGGACGGTAAAACTAATATCTTAGATAATATTGATTTCTTGCCTTCAGCTACATTCAATTATGAGTTTACAGATCAGATGAAATTGCGCTTAGCTTACTCTCGCACTTTGGCTCGCCCAACTTTCCGTGAGTTAGCACCATTTGCTTCATTTGATGTAGAAGGTGGTTACTTATTCATTGGTAATCCTGATTTAGAGCGTACAGTAGTTGATAATGCAGATGTTCGTTGGGAATTCTACCCTACTTTTGCAGAAATTATCTCAGTAGGTGCATTCTTCAAGAACTTTACGAATCCAATTGAGCGTACGTACAATCCAGAAGCGCCAAATGGTGAGTTTACTTTCCGTAATGTCCCTAATGCAATCTTGGCTGGTGCTGAGGTTGAAATTCGTAAAAACTTTGGTTTCATCAGTGAGAAATTAACTGATTTGAGTGCTGCAGTAAACTTCTCTTATGTGTATTCTAGAATGACGATTGATGCAACTGAGTTGGCAAATATCCAAGCTACTAATCCTAATGTTTCTCCTTATCGTGCAATGTTTGGACAGTCTCCATACTCTATCAATGCTTTGATCTCTTACAAAAACGAAGGCTTAGGTTTGATTACTAATCTTGTATTCAATGTATCTGGTGCTAGAATCGCTTATGTAACTGCGGGTGGTACACCAAATATTTACTCAATGCCTGTACCATCATTGAACTTTAATGTTTCTAAGAAATTTGGAGATTTTACTTTGCGTTTTGCTGCTAGCAACTTACTGAATAGCAAATATCGTGAGGTAATTCCATTCAAAGGAAGTAACTATCCTGTTCAAGTATATGATTTAGGTATGAATATTTCTGTAGGTGTTCGTTATGCTTTGACCAAATCTTAAGATCAATTACAGATTTTAATAGTAATAATAATCAGTGTTCAAAAAATGGATCTAGGGATAACCTTAGATCCATTTTTTTGTTGTTTAGATATTAAATCAATTGAATATAAATGATTAAAAATCAAAAAAATATTACACCTTTATAGCAGGATAGTTCAAGCGACTTAGAATATAAGTAGGTGGACATAATTAATTTTATAATAATTCACAAGGTTTTTTGATGCTGAACGAGGCGAAAAACGCAGGGA
>JAKVCT010000152.1 GCA_022448995.1 Saprospiraceae bacterium | reverse complement strand
TCACGAGGCTTTTTAACGAAGTGCAGCGCAAAAAGGCTGATTGAATTAAATACAAATTAATTGTGGCTAGCTACTTACTTACTTATTTAGTATTACTTAAAAAGGTTTCCATTTTCATCTATTTGAATTTCTAAACTTTCTTCGTCTATGATCATATTTGAATCATCAGGTGAATAGGCAATAATTTGACATTTATAATAGCCACTACAAGTTGGATTATAACAATTATCAGTGATATAAAACTCCATGTCATCATGGGTTTCGCGACCCACTCTTAGAAGAGGGAAGGACAATTCATAGGATAGATCTGTATGTTCATAAATGGTGTAAGTGCCCTCATTTCCATCTGGAGAATAACTAAAAATAAGTTCTATAGGCAAACTGGGAAGAGGATAATCTGTAGTATTTGTTCCTGTACACACAAATTTAACATTGCCATTATTACGTAATTTGATATCACTTCTGTCAAAGCTAATTTTAATATCACCTTCTTGAGGTATATAATCATATTTAGAACAAGCTACCAAACTAGATAAAAAAATAACACTTAATAGAAACCGTAAAGTCATAATAGTAGGGGTTTAGGTTTTATTTATAATAGTATTACAATTATAAATGAAAGCTAAAATTATACTTAAACTGAGTCTCAGAATACTAATTATCTAATTGGGTATAAAAAATAAACGAACTACGATTTTGATAGGTGGTTTCAGTGTTAGTGTAAAGTGCTTGCAATCAGTGGAATATATAGATTATAGTTGTCTTTTTTTCACTCAGCCTTTGTACCTCTTGGCAAAAGCCTGTGCAGAATAGCAAAAGGTGAGAGAAGATAAAATATAGTGGTACTAAACCACGAAATACCTTACAATCTCCTTTGATATAGCCCTTTTTTGTAAAATTGAGGTTCTATTCTTTTTTAATCTACTTGTTTAATTCCAAATAAACCAAAATCAAATTCTAGACGTTTAAAATCCTCTTGCTTCAGTCTTTTCTTTTTCCAGGCCCCTTTGACAGGTTCTAAAGATACCCACTCATTCTCTCTATTTTTGAGATAAACAGGCAAATCAAACCCTTCCACTGCTTTGCCCCATTTATATTCCATCAGAGCATATTTCTTCTTCTTTTCTATGCGAATCCAAAGTTCAGGTAGGTAGGCTTGCTCTAAATACTGTTTAAAAAAAGCATTATAAGATTTTCCTGTTTTCTTATTGACATAATCAATAAATTGCTGGGAAATTACCTGTTGAATTGCATGTTCTTGGTAAAAACCTTTGAGTATTTTCCACCAAAGTTGATCGTTATTAATAGCTCGCCTGAGTGTATGTAGCATTGCAGAACCTTTGTAATAAATATCCACATCATGTTCATCATAGTTTACATCCAAAGGTCCTAACATAGGCTGATTATTACTTACATATCCCATGTGATATTTAATATAACGAATAGCATCAGCATAACTATGAACGTCCTCAACATAAATAGCTTCCATATAAGTCGTAAAAGCTTCGTGTAGCCACATTTCTCCATGATCTTTGCAAGAAATACTATTGCCCCACCATTCATGTCCAGTCTCATGAAGAATAATAAAGTCTACAGGAATACCTTTGGGATGTCTTCCCATATACCCCGACATAAACTTATTTCCATAAGCAATAGCACTTTGATGTTCCATACCTAGATAGGGCGTTTCTACCAAGGCATAACCATCATTCCAAAAGGGGTATTTATCAAAATAACGCTCAAAGACATCTAGAATCTTATGACTTTGTTTGAACTGTTTTTTTGCTTTTTCCAAATTGTAAGGCAAGACATAATAATCCATAGGCAATTTGCTCTGATCAGTTGGGCTGACAAAGGTATCTGAGAAATGTACATAATCCGCAATATTGAGTGTTACATTGTAATTATTGATAGGATAGGAGACAAACCATTCATAAGTACTTTGACTACCGTTTTCAACCGTACTGCGCAAGTTTCCATTGGCAACACACATAAGTTCTTTGGGAACAGTACAACTAATACGCATACTGTCAGGCTCATCAGATAAGTGGTCTTTGTTCGGCCACCAGAGGCTTGCACCAATACCTTCACAGGCTACTGCGACAAAAGGTTTCCCATTTTTATCTTCACGCCAAACAAAACCACCATCCCAGGGCGGGTTGTCAGCAGCAATTGGTGTTCCACTAAAATCAATGGTTAATTTACCCTTGCTTTTAGCATCCTGCATTGTACCAAAATCTACAAAAACTGCATTGTGTTTTCTATGATATTTTAAGCTTTTTCCTTCATGTGTAATTTGATCAATTTGCATATTCTCAAACAAATCAATTTGTAACATATTAAATCCAATTCTACTTTCATAATGAATAGTATTGGAACCTTTAATACTTTTGTTATCTATGTCTACTTCTATAGCTAGGTCATAAAAATTAACATCATAACAGGTGCGTTCTGGACGCAAACTACCACGTAGGCTATCTGCTTCCGTAAACTTAGACTGCGTATAGCCTACTGATAAACAAAATAGTATCAGTAGTGTACTTGTGATATACTGCATAGTGGATGGGATCAGTAATTTATACTCTTGAATAGAGTACAACGAAGATTTTAGAATAATTAATATTGTTGGTGAACAAATATTTTCAAAAATAAGAAAGTGTATTTAAGAATTAGATTTAATGCAGAAATTCAGATGATTTTTAAACAATTTCTAAGTATAATAAAGATTATGCAAGTAGTTCTCTAGGTAAAAATCTTTATTGCCACTAGAGCTATCACAAGGCTTCAATAGTCCAATTGTTCTCATAGTTAAGTAGCTAGCTCTCCTTTTAGTCTCCAGGAGAAGTAAAAAAAGGTAGTAAGACTCATTATATTTATGCTACTTATTTCAAAAAATGATGTTTCTCACTACCAGATTTGAGATAGGAAATTTCCTTGACTATATTTGAAATCTTAGCTTCTTTAGCTTCTTCTTTATTAATTTTGTCAGGCAGGAATTTTATTTTCATAAGGTTAGAGGTTTTTGACTAGTCTGTAATATAATTGAACTCATTTCAAAGCTATAACTAATTTGGGAATATAAGACAACCCCAAAGTTTCTAATAGAGTTAAATCTTAATTTTGGACAAGCTATGAATCAATGTTGTTCCTTATACAAAGTATAAAATTTATTTGTAAAATAAAAATTCTACAGTCTTCTTACCATTTCACCTAGTAGCTACAAAAAATATCTATTAAATTACAAGACAAAAAGATAAAAAGAATACGAGAAATCCTAATAAAGTGGTAACTTTGAGAGGATTAGCTCTTTATTTGTCAGTAATTTGTAAAAAGTAGTTTATTCAATAAAAATTGTAAATAAACGTTTTTTTAAAGCGTGAAAATTGTATTATTCTTACTCAGATCCCTAATAGCTAATTCGTTTAATATCAACAGTGTTTTTTGTAGAGTATATAGTATAGCGACAACTTAAAAGATACCCAAGTTGCTATTATCCTTAATATATTTTTTATACATGCTCTTATATAGATAATTTATCAACCTAATATGTTACTTATGAATAAAAGAATTACACCTATAGCTATCTTAACATGTCTCCTTCTTTTTGGAGGTACATGGACGTCAAAAGCACAGTTAAATGTTTCTGTGACTATGTCTTCCGTTTCTGTAAATAATCTCTGCGATTTAGATTGCTGCGGATTTCTCTGTACAAGTTCCAACTGTAATCCAAGTGATCCTCGTTGGGAGGCAGATGTATCTGATGATTATGGTAACTCTGATAATTTTCTTGAGGAAGTATCAGATAACAATAGTCCAGGTACAGTAAGTAGTGGCTATAATAATGCTCTTAATTTTAGTGCTTCTTATGACTATTGTGCGCCCACATCTTTGGATGTAGAACTAGAAGCAGGAGATAGTGACCTTACGGGTTGGGATGCCCACGATACTCGCAATACAACGATTCCTGTTGTTGCGGGTACGAATACGTATCAGCGTACAATTACAGTAACAGGAACACCTTGTGGTACAGTAGTTTGGCGTTTCAATTTTCGTGTTGTCGTAACAGGATCTGCAGAAGGTTGTGGAGACGATTGTGTAGATGCTATAGATATTACCCCAACATCTACACCAGGTTGTGGTAATAATCCACGTAGTCCAGGTAATGGATTGGCAAACTTGAACCTAGATTTTAGAAGTGGTGGTCCGGTTTCTCCAACCACTTCTTCCACTGTTGGCGCACCTGCTCCTCCTTGTGGTAATTTTGGAAGTGGTCGTCGCGATGTTTGGTTCAGAGCAACTATCCCTGCAGGACGCACAGGATTAGATTTTAGTTTTGATAATAATGGAGGTTGTGGAACTTTCTGTTCTACCAATATATCTTATGCAGTCTACAGTGGTTCTTGTGGTAGTTTGGTCTTAGAAAGTTGTGACGAAGTAGACTGTCCTGCAGCTATTTGTTCTGGTAAGAAAATGAGTATTTTTGGTAATCCTGGTGAAACTAAATTTATACGAGTATGGGAAGAAGATAACCAAGGGTTTGAATTAGACTTTAGATCCAGTGGGGTTCAGGGGATATGTAATACTCCTGGGGATGATTGTGTAGGAGCCAATGTATTACCACAGCCAGGTGAGTTTGTTTGTGCTAGTAATCAACCGGCAGACAGTATTGTTAATAGTGGTTTCCCAACCTTAAATCACACCAATTCAAACGGAATACGTCCAGGTCCATCTTTGACAATGATTGGAAGTGATGCTCCGGACTGTTGGGATGATTATCATGGATCTGGAAATGATGCACACACACGCGAAGACGTTTGGCTACAGTTGGAGCTACCTAATAATACAGGTGGTGCTTTGATTGAATTTACGAATAATGGTGGTTGTGAGGCAGATCCAGGAAACGTTGGTGCCTGTCAAACGAATATTAGCTATGCTTGGTACACAAGTTCTAATAATTCTTGCTCTGGATTAGAATACAGAGGTTGCGGAGCGGTGAGTTGTTTCATAGGATGTAGTAGTGGTGAAATTCAAGTAGATGGTCGTCCAAATGAAACTGTATGGGTTAGAATATGGGAAGGTGACAACCAAGGGTTTAATATTTCTATTAATGATATTACATCTACGGCACCAGCGGACCAGTGTTATACGGCTTTACCATTAGGACCTCAAGGATGTAACTACCAAGCTACTTCTTTAGATAATGGTCCTTATGCAGAACCTGATATTGCTTCTTGGGTAAGTGGTGCGCATCCTGGTGGTGTTTGTCAAGATGGTGATAGTGATCCTTCTACAGGTACATTTTGGGGAACGATGGATAATATGGTTTGGCATACATTTACACAATCAACTACTGAAGATTTTAGTATTGCTGTAACGAATATGACTTGTGTAGGGGGGGGAGCTACTGCTCAACTTGCAGTGTTTACCAATAATGGAACGCCTCAGAGTCCTACCTGTGACTTGGCAACAGAGACCGGTATGGGTTGTGCTACAGGAGTAGGGAATGTACAGTTGGATATTACCAATCTACCTGCTGGAGAATATATCTTAGTGGTAGATGGAAATGCTGGTGCAGAGTGTACTTGGGAATTTAGAGATGAAATTGGAGGTGATTTATTGCCTATTGAATTGAAGTCTTTTGAAGGTATTTATAATAAAAGTACGAATGCTATTGATCTGACCTGGTTTGCTACTGTAAATGCAGAAGTTGAGGGATTTGCTGTAGAACGTTCTTTAGATGCCATTAACTTTGAACAGATTGGGGTGGTGAATTCTAAGTACAATTTGGTGGGAACGGATGCTGCTAAGTATAGTTTTTCTGATCCAGATTACCCAAATGCACAAGTGGTATACTATCGTTTGCAAGAATTATTGTATACTGGAGAAGGAATTCATACCAATATTGTTGCTGTTAGTCCTGACCAAAAGGTTGCAGGAGTATCGCTCTTGCAAGATATCTATCCCAATCCAGCAAGCACTAAATTGACGATTCCTTTCCTTACTGCTAAGGAGGATAAGGTCAGTGCGGTTATCTATGATATTAGAGGCCAAGAGATGATGAGAGTGATTGATGAGGAGGTTTACGGTATGGGGCAGCATCAAGTAACAGCTTATTTTCCTAAACACTGGCCGTCGGGTGTTTATATTTTGCGCTTCACAGCAAACAATCGTGTAGTGACAAGTAAGTTTGTTATTCAACCATAAACTATTTGTTCTTAGGGCGATTACTCCGTAGAGCCCTTTGTGGCTTAGCATTAATCAGCTAAACATAAGTGATCTTATAAGAGATATTAGTTGCAATAACTAATATCTCTTTTAAGTTTAATGAGGGAGGTTCAGTATTAAGTATATTTCTTCTCTCACCTTTTGCCATTGCTGCAAAAGCTGACCAAAAAACCCCGAAGGGCTCTACGAAGTTAACCCCGAAGTGCTCAGCAAAGCTAAACCCCGAAGGGCTCTACGAAGTAAATTTATTTTAAAAATACTATTGTAACTGTTTGACTATCAAGTATTTTACTTAATACTGAAACAGCCTAATGAAACGCCACGAATAATACTACCCTCAATAGGGCAGTTCAGTAGGGTTTATTTTTTCTTTTTCCCCTTCTTTACCTTCTTATGTTGACTGGCTAAATCTACCTGTTCCGCAATCAATGACTTCCAACTTCTAGAAGGATTTTCAGCTAGATCTACAATATTCTGATACTCATCTTTATCTAAGGGGAGTAAGTCCACTTGATGTCCTAAAAACTCCTCAATTTGTTCTAAATAGACTTTCTCGTGCTCACTACAAAAAGAGATAGCATATCCTCTCTCACTTCCACGTCCAGTTCTTCCAATTCTATGCACATAAGTTTCAGCCTTATCAGGTAAGTCATAATTAACTACATAGTCAACTTGTTTAACATCCAAACCTCTAGCTGAAACATCAGTAGCAATTAGAATTTTTTGGATCCCATTTTTAAAGTCTTGAATTACTTTTTGGCGATTTTTATGATCCTTGTCACTATGCATAGTCACCGCAGTAACTCCAACACGTTCCATAGCTTTACAAACTCGTTCAGCTCTCACCTTAGTACGTACAAATACTAAAATTTTCTTTTCGTTATGTTCCTTGGCAATACGTTCTAGGAAAAAACGCTTATCATCCATCCCAATAAATGCAACTTGATGACTTACATTTTTAGAAACAGGATTTTTAGGTGATAACTGAATTCGAACAGGTTTATGCACCAAAGAATAGGCTAAGCGCTTGATTTTGTCATTTATGGTAGCTGAGAAAAACAAGGTCTGTCTCTTCTTTGGTAAATAACGAATCAAGTCTCGAATATCATCTATAAATCCTAAATCTAACATATGATCCGCTTCATCCAAAATAAGCAATTGTATGCTTTTGAGATCAATATAACCTTGACTGCGCAAATCAAACAAACGTCCTGGAGTAGCAATTAGAATATCAACACCTTTCTTGAGTTGAGCAATCTGTGGTGCCTGATCAACACCACCTGTCAATGCAAAGGAAACAACACCTGTATGTTTTCCCATTTGCTTGAATACCGCGTCAACCTGATGGGCAAGTTCATGTGTAGGAACCATTACTACAGAATAGATATTACGTGCAGATTTAGTTTGCTTAACTTTTCTCTTGTAGATTAAATCTAAACTTGGAATTACATAAGCAGCTGTTTTTCCTGTTCCTGTTTGAGCAATAGCTAAGACATCCTCCTTTTTTAATATAGAGGGGATTGCCTTATACTGAATATCTGTAGGACGTTTAAATCCGGCTTCAGCAAGATTTCTTTTTATGGGCTTAATAATATGATACTGCTCAAATTTCATAATATATAATATTTAAATAGTTTATGACTTCTTGTTTTTTGAACTCTTTTGCACTTTGTAGAGAATCCTCCTTAAGGTCATAGACAATAAACTAGCAAATAACTCTGATATTCCATAAACGAAGCATATTATTTAGAGGATATTTGCGAATTAAAGCACTCTTTATTCATTTTACCAAGTCTTATATTGCAGTCGATAATTAAAACATCAATGAATATAGGTAAATAAAAAACAAGCTTCATGCTTTTTTGGAAGAAGATTACGATTACTTCTCACACAAAAGTTAATTCTTTAGACAAAAAAAAGAAACTCTTCAGTATTTATTTTGGTATCTGTGCAAAAAAAAGGGATTTTTTATTAATTTTAATTATCCTTATAGTGATATAATGACCTTAACTACTATAATTAATATTTTTTAGACCCAAAAATAGGTCTACAGTTGCTTGTTATGAAATTACGCAAGTAAATTTTATAAAATCCCCCCTCAACTGTAAAATTCGAATTGAGAGTTAGAAGCAAAATTCTAGCTCCAATGCTGTCAATTATTTTGATAATATTCTCGATAACTTGCTCCCAAACAACATTGGTGTCTTTAACCTAGTCAGTATACAATTTATGTAGATATTATTATTAGAACAGTTAAATAAATAGAAAATATTTCAAAACTAACACTAAGAAAACAGATACAGAACTACATAATTAGATCGACATCATTGTCATATCACTGTTAAATACAACTCTACAATACACCTATTTACTGGATATTATATTCAATAATAATCATTGCTATAGTAACACTTCAACAATGCTAAAATGTTTATCCTACTTTGTAGGCAAGCTTTTGTTTGCTTACAAACATAGGTAGTAACGTATTATCTTTTTTAAATTAAAAAAACTAAATATGATTAAAAACAAACTACTAAGGAAATTTCAACACCTTCGGTATTCATCGAAATCTTTCCTTAGGGGCACATTTAATCTTGGGTTGCTAGCCTGTGCCTTATTGGTTAGCGAGCAAGCTCAAGCTCAATGTGATATCATCTATGCAAGTCCTACTGGAAATGCATTGAATGATGGAACGGAAGCTAATCCAATGGATTTGCAAACTGCATTGACAGAAGCTTGTTCTCAAAATAGAAAACACATTCGTCTATTATCGGGAACGTATAATATGTCATCCAAATTAGTTATTGGTTGTGATGATATTATTTTGGATGGAGATTGGGAGATTGCGTTAGGTAGTGGACAAAAAAACAGTAATCTAACCACTACCGTTAATATCAATTCTGTTGCAGAGTCAGATAATTATAATGGTACTACAGGTACTATAGTTGGATATTATATTGGGGTAGAAGCAATTGGAGTGAATGACTTTCAGATCTTAGATATTAATTTTAATGTAAAGAACGGAGGATCTTCTGGAACAGCTTCAGGGACTATTGGTAGTAGAGGTCGGAGTATCTATGGGTTTTATTTTCGTAACTCTAATGGTTGGAATATAGAACGTTGTGATATGAGTACAGGACAAGCTTCTCGAGGAGCAAACGGAATAAATGGTACTACTAGTATTAATGGTAGCCCAGGTGGTACAGGAGGAAATGGTGATTGTGATAGTGATGGTGCCAATCGTTCTGGTGGTGGTGGTGGTGCTGCTGTAGGAACTGGTACACGCCAAGGTGGTCGTGGTGGAAATGGAGGTAACGGTTCCTCTGCATCAAGCAGCAATAATACGGCTGGTAGTAATGGTTCTATTGGTGGAGCTGGAGCTGCTGCTGGAAACAGTAATGGAGGAACAGGTGCTAATGGTGGTTGTGGTGAAGACTGTAACCGTGATGGTCGTGCAGGTGAAAATGGTTCTCCTGGTGCAGATGGCAGTGATGGAACTGCTTTGCCTACTTCTAATACGTTTAGTTTTTATTGGTTGCCTTCAGCAAAGAGTGGAGACGGTACTGATGGTACTGGTGGCGGTGGTGGCGAAGGCGGTGGTGGCGGTGGCCGCCAATCAGGTACTTTCTGCAACAACGGCCCTGGTGGCGGTGGTGGCGGTGGTGGTAGCGGGGGTCAAGGTGGCCGTCGTGGTACTGGTGGCTGGGGAGCAGGTAGTAGCTTTGCCATGTATTTATACACAAGTGTAGGAACGAGTAATAATCTTAACTTGGTCTCGGGTGCAATTGCTACTGGAGGTACTAGAGGGTTTGGTGCTACTGGTGGAAATGGTGGAAACCATGGCCGTGGTGGTGGTGGTAATAATATCAACCTAACAGGTTGTTGTAGTACAATTAATGGTCGTGTATGTGGTGACTGTGAGGTAGGTGCTGGTGGTCGTGGTGGCCGTGGTGGTGACGGTGGAGATGGTGGAGATGGTGCCAATGGAGCCAATGGACTTTCTAACACAGTTCGTACAGTGTCAGGTGGTGGTGTAACTGCTACTACATCTGCTGGTATTACAAACATCATTACTGCAGAAACGCTTGAGGGTTGCCAAAACTCTGAAATCTTTATCACCAAAGATGGTGGTACTTGGGACTTACCTGCAACTGCAGCATTTATTCCTGATTTAGAGGATGGTGTGAGTAGCTTCAATACAAGTTCTGCTAATGCTACAATTTCTTATAATGCAACAGGGCCTCAAGATTTAATCATCAATGGGGTAACTTATGCTGATTTTGTACAAATCAATACAGCACGTGCATTGCCTGTATTTGCAGGGACAATGAGCTCTGTTATTTGTGAAGGAAATTCCTTTTTTATGAGCTCTCCAACAGTAGCTGATGAATATGAGTGGGTGATTTTTGAAGATGGTAGTAACACAACGTTGCCTGTTGCTGTCTTCACAACACCTGTAGCAAGTTGGCCAACACCTGTATCGGGCGTCACTACTAACTATTCAGTGCGTTTACGTGCTCGTACAGATTGTTGTGGATGGTCTACACCAGTTTATTTTGATTTCACTGTAGCAGCTTCTGCTTCGGGACCAACTGCAACTGGAGATGTCATTTGTGCAGGGGATATAGCCACCTTGACGGCAACAGGATCCGGATCTGGTGATTTAATTTTCTACAGTGATGCCTTAGGTCAGATTGTTTTACAAAGTACAACTGGTGTTACTGCGACATATACAACGGATACTCTACTTCAGAATACAACTTTCTATGTAGGGGAAGGAATCGCAGGTTGTCCAGGTGCTTTGACTTCAGTTGATGTGATTGTCAATTCTTTGCCTGCAGCACCAACTGCTGTTCCAGCCGAGGAATGTGATGGTGATGATATCATCCTAGAGGCAACAGGTTCTGGGTCTGGAACAATTAATTTCTATGATGATACTTTTGCTCCAATCGGAAATGCTGCGATGTCAGCAGCTGCACCAACTGTAACACAAAATGAAGGTGCTTTAGCTGTTGGAACTTATGTATACTATGCAACAGAAGATGATGGAACTTGTGAATCTAATTTTACTTTAATTAATGCTGAAGTATTTGCTTTACCTGCTGCACCAATTGCTTCTGGTGTAACAATCTGTTCTGGTGAAAATGTAGTATTAACAGCAACAGTAACAGGCACAGCAAATTGGTATACGGATGCAGGTTTAACTAACTTGGTAGCAACAGGAAGTTCTTATACAACACCAACTTTAATCGCTAATACGGATTATTATGTAGTTCAGACAGATGCTAATAATTGTGAAAGTCCTGTGACAACGGTAACAGTAACGGTGAATCCATTGCCAGCAGCACCAGTAGCAGCAGGAACAGCAATTTGTTCGGGCGAAACAGCTACCTTGACAGCAACAGTAACAGGGACAGCAAATTGGTATTCTGATGCAGCTTTGACCAACTTGATTGCAACAGGAAGTGCATATGTAACTCCTGCTTT
>JAKVCT010000151.1 GCA_022448995.1 Saprospiraceae bacterium | reverse complement strand
TCCCTGCGTTTTTCGCCTCGTTCAGCATCAAAAAACCTTGTGAATTATTATAAAATTAATTATGTCCACCTACTTAACTACTTAGTATTCTATTTTTTCACCAAAAAAAGCAAATAACTAATGAAGCGTGTTCTTAAAAATTTTAGTCAATTAGCCTTAGTTGGAATTCTAATGGTCGCTTTTGGTACCATGACTCAAGCTCAAACAGTTATCAATGGTAAAAGTGCACTGGGTACTTGGAAAACTATTGATGACGAAACAGGAGATCCCAAGTCTCATATTGTGATCACTGAAAGCGGTGGAACATATTCTGGAAAAATCATTAAATTACTAAAGGTATCCCCAGAGGTAGCTGCTAAGAGTAAGGTAGGAGCTGCTGGTGGATATTCAGACTTAACTTGCTCTGCTTGTCCTGCGGCACATGGTAAAGGGGAGAAGATGATTGGATTAAAAATGTTATGGGGAATGAAGAAGAAATCTGATAAATATGCAGATGGAGATATTATGGATCCTAAGAAAGGAAAAGTTTATACCTGTACGATGTGGCTAGATGAGGATGACTCGTCAGGAAATACCTTGAAAGTAAGAGGTTGGTGGGGATTCTTCTACCGTACACAAACATGGCACCGTGTTAACTAAGTAGTTGTATCTTATCGTTTTTGAGTTCTTTAGGACACTCATTTTAGGTAAACAAATCTAACAAAATAAAATTTTGTTAAAAAACAGTCGCTCGCGCAACAAATGTGTTAGCGACTGCGTTTTTTTGGTGTATAATAAAATTTTATTTTTTATAAGTATATCTAATTTGAACTATGAAGCACAGAATTACTATTACGGATTTGATGTTATACATGTACGGCGAAACAAGTTACTTAGAAACATTAGCAATCTCCAAAGCGCTAAAAAATGATGCGAGCTTGCGCGAGGAATATAACAAGTTACAAGAGGCCTATGATCAGTTACCTGAAATAGAATTAGAGCCCACTAGTTTTAGTATTGATAATGTTCTAGCTTATAGCCAAAGTCAAAATCCTCATTTGAAAGCAGAGACCTTATAAGGTCAACCTTACATATATTGCATATTAATCTAGCTTCTTAGTTCTAATCAATCACATGCTTTATCCCTCTGATAGAGCGTGTGATTTTTTTTATGCTTATAGATTTATTAATTCCTTGCCTTTGGCATATTGAGTAGGATGAATTGTTTTCTCGGGATGTTCAAAATAACGGAGCTGTATATTTTGTTCATCCAAAACAGCATAGGTAAAACTATCTAACCATTCTCCCAGATTAATATATCGGCTCCTCTGATTAGATAACAATAAATCTAAGGGTAGATGACGGTGTCCAAAAATACAATAATCTAATCCTGGATCCTGATCAACCTTTCTCTTAGCATAAGCTAACAACCATTCATCTTCTTCTCCCTTGAAAACTTCAGGATCTTTTTGTGCATTTCTGCTTTTTTGTGAGAAAAAAAGGGCCAAGCGAATCCCCAAATCTGGGTGGAACCAGCGAAAGAGCCACTGACAAAGTCGATTGTTAAAAATATATTTTTTCAAGAACTTATATCCTTTATCTTTGGGACCCAAACCATCTCCGTGTCCGATGAGAAATTTCTTTCCTTTCAGGGTTGTATACAAAGGTTTTCTATGGATCTTGATACCTAACTCCTTATCCAAATATTCAAACATCCAAATATCATGATTCCCCGTAAAATAATCAATTGCTATTCCCTTGGAACGTAACTCTGCGAGCTTACCTAGTAGTCGCAAGTATCCTTTGGGAACAACTGTTTTATATTCAAACCAAAAATCAAAAATATCTCCCACTAAGAAAATACGTTCGGCATGGTCTTGAATACTCGTCAACCATCGCACAATTTTAGCCTCTCTTAGGTGACTTTGTGTTAAATTTGGTATTCCAAGATGAAAATCTGATGCAAAATATATTTTCTTCATAGTTCAAAAAAAGTAGCTAAAATTTTACAATTATCCTAGTTAGATGAATTTTTATTTGGCTAAAAGTTTTTTTATAAAATATAGGTTGGTTTATATGTTGTTATATTAATGTGACTGAAAGATAAAAAAAGGTTTTTTTCCGAACATATCTTATAATTATATCGTATTTTTACTTGCGAAGAGTAAACATAATGGGATAAAAGGAAAGACGAAGAGTCTTGAATTTTCTTAGAAGTAAATATACTAAAAAAGAAAAACACAACGTTTCGATATACGAAAACCCTTAAAAGAATTAGTAGCAAGCACCCTTATTAAATAATTAAGAACAACTCATAATCAATTAATAATTTTTGATTACAAATGTCTGAGCGATTGGTAATTAATTGAAAAAAAAAGACATGAAGGATTACCTTAATCTTAGACTTTATCTTAGACATACGTTTCACTACATACATCTAAATATTGCTGAAACCAAACAATTATGGAATTCCAAAACAGACGAGATTGGTTTAGTATTCTAGGTTCAACCGTTATAGGGTTATTGACAATCAATTCGCTATCACCTTTGGACAATGAACTAAGCCGAGAAATTGCCTCAAACACGGTCAATCTCTTATTTATATTCTTAGGAGTAGGAACCTTGAGTCTTTTTCTCAAAAAACATTATCTGATGTTATCTAGCTTTGTAGCTTGTATTGCATTATGTCAATTTATCAAAGATGCACAAAGCAATGAATTTGCATATTCTTGTCCATCACAAGAAACTCAAGTTACTATTGCACATATAACCCTTGATCAGGATAATAGCTCAGAAATTGCCATAGAAAACATCAAAGAAGTCAATGCTGAACTTATTGCTATTCAAATTCCCCAACAAGAGCAAGCAGGTCAGTTATTCGATCGTTTTCTTGCAAAAACACATCCATACTTTCAGAAAATAAGTCATAATAAAGGACTTGATATTCTAATTTATTCCAAGTATCCTGTTTCTAATTTAGATACCGTTTCTTGTAATGGTAATACAAATTTAGCAGGATCTATATTCATTGATAGTATACATGGAAAATTGGATTTTATCACTGGATATTTAGCGCAGAATCAGTCTGGCAATACATATGTGGAAGCTAAGAATCAACTAGCTCGGCTGAGTAGTTATCTTGGAGAAGACAAAACCCAACCCTTATTAGCTATTGGTGCAACACGTTTGGCTTCTTGGTCTCCTGAAATTCAGGAATTCAAAATAGAACATGCTTTGAATGGTAGTCGTCGAGATTTAGAACTAGGCTATGCTGATGAGTATATATTCTATTCGAATCACCTTGAATGTGTTAAATTTGATTATGTCTTAGACGGAAAAGGGGTTTTAGGTACTTATCAATTTAAGGAAAGAAAAGAAGAAGTTGCTCCAGCTTATCATACCTCTACATTTGTCAGTAAAGCAATTATTTCGGCTTTGCATTAAGGATTAAATCTCGTACTTACTTAGTCCTTAGCTATTTTGTAAAGTTCCTATTTGTTATTTTGTTACTGATTCTTAAACAACTTGAGCGTCAATCTCCTTATTTCATTTTTTGTATAAACTCGAAAAATTCTTCTAGTTGGTTTCCATCGGAATCAACTAGAACTAAATGGTGTCTACCTAGATCTGCCTTGACGGCAATCTGATGAAAATCTTTGGTAGAGCCTAGATATTGATGATTTAGATGCCAATGAACAGTCTTGGATGGAACTCGATGAGTAATCTTGAAGATACTCTCGTTGACTTCTCCATCGTAGTCTACAGGCAAGTATATTTTTGTATTTTTTTTAGGATAGATAAATTGCATAGGATTTTCATCCAACTCATCCGGTTGACAACCTTGCATATAAGCAGGGATAGTTTGGTAGGTAGGATGTTTTGTCTTGTAATAATGTTCCTCTGTTGGAGGAAGGGTAAACCAAGTTTTGTGTATCATCTTGTTAGGAGATAAGCAAGAACTATTCACTCTATACTGTTCGCTAGGATCCAAGTGAATAAGCTGATGATAGGGACAAGTTTGCATATGTGTAGCTTCTGCATGTAGAAGCAAGGTATCCTGTTCTGTACAATACTTAGAAGCCCGATATCCACTAGATTTACAGACGGCATAAGGACTCAAATCTTTGGTTGGTTTTTCAAACCACTCACTACCTTCTAGCAAATTAAAGAGATCAAATAAAATAGGCGCAGCTGCTTTGACTCCAACCAAATCTGGTCGCCCTTCTCCATTAGCATTGCCAACCCAAACACCCACTACATATTTGGGATTTAGACCAATTGCCCAAGCATCTCTAAAACCAAAACTCGTTCCTGTTTTCCAGGCAATAGGCTTGGCTGACTCAAAGAATTCCCAAGCTCCTTCGGAGCTTGGGCGCTCAAGCTGACGCATAGCTTCGAAGGTTAGGTAGATACTCATAGGATGTAGATTCATTTGATAGCTTGAGTTATCGCTTGAGTTATCTATTCCTTGCCTAAAAGAAAGTGGCTGAAACGCATAGGATTTACTTAGATCTAGAGAATCTTTCAAGAGTAGGCGTTTGGCCATATTGGCATAAATACTTGTAAGATCCTCTAGTTTAGCCTCTGATCCACCCAAGATAAGTGATAAGCCATAATGCTTCGCCCCTTTCTTTAAGGTAGTTACTCCCATTTGTTGGAGCTGCAAATGGAACTTTTCTAAGCCATATTGCTCCAACATTTTGATAAAAGGAATATTAAGAGAACGAATCAGAGCACGATCAGCAGCAACGACACCATCATAGTTCTGATAATAATTCTCAGGACGATAACCACTATTATACATAGGAATATCAGCAACTAGTGTTTTGGGGAAAAGTACACCAGCATTAAGCATAGAAGCATACAAAATAGGTTTGAGAATACTACCTGTGCTTCGAGCAGACTGGATAATATCCACATAGCCACCATGTTTTTGTTCTGGATCTTCAGTATTACCGATATATGCTAAGATCTTATTACTTTCGATATCTCCAATGATGACAGCCACATTATGAATATGGTTTGCCTTGAGTGAGATAAGCCTATTTTTGATCAATAGGTTAGCTTGAATTTGTAAGTTTTTATCAATTGAAGAATGCAATAGTGTATTCTTCTGATCTCGACTTCTACGATGTTCTTGGTAGGCACGTTCCAACAGGTGTGGAGCAGTCTTAGGCAGGGGAATGGGCTTATCGGGCAAGGGCTCAGCTTTGGCTAGTTCACAAGTCAGAGAATCTAATTTATCTTGTTCATAGAGCTTGTCTAATAAAAAATTACGCTTTTTTCGTAAGACATTTCGGTTCTTACCTGGATGTACCAATGAAGGACTATTGGGCAGAACAGCCAAGGTGGCTGCTTCTCCCCAGGATAATAGTGATGATTGCTTACCGTAATAACGCCAAGAGGCAGCATCCAACCCCACTACATTTCCTCCAAAAGGTGCATTAGAGGCATACATAGCCAAGATTTCTTGTTTTGAATAAGACCACTCTAGTCGAGTTGCTTGTATGGTTTCTATTAATTTTTGCCAGAGATTTCTACTTTTATTTCCTCTAGACATACGCATGACCTGCATCGTCAATGTACTCGCTCCACTGGTAACTCTTCCCTGTCCAAAGTTATCACGAACAGCTCTTGCTAAACTCCAAAAATCTACTCCCCAGTGCTTATAAAAACGTTTGTCTTCAAATGTAGTTATTGCTGTTGCAAATTTGTAAGGTACACTATCATTATGTGGAAAACGCCATTGGCCATCTTCGGCAATACGTGCCCCTAAAAGTGCTCCATTTCTATCGGTAAGTACCATTGATCTAGGAGCATCAAACAAGACGTTGGGCAAGCATTGCCAATACCAAATCCCCAAAGCTATGAAGGTGATTAGGGTTTTTATGCGATGACGAACAAAGAAAAATCGGAAGATGCGGCGAAGAAAACTAAAAATGAACACTAGCAATTATTTTATTAAATTTGTGCTCAAAGTTTGTAACGATTTTTAGATTTGTGCTTATTAACAGTGTAAGTAGGAACGTTCAAAAAATATAGCTTACATAACTTCAAAGACAAAAAGCAACTAATAATATGACAAAAATAAGTTTTTTTTCGGTTCTCTGCTTAGTATTCCTTTTGATGAGCTGTGGCGGAGGAAATTCATCTTCTGCAGCAAAAGATGAAACAGTAAAGGAGAGTTTTCCTAAATTTCATAATAAATTTATGAGTGATTCTGTATTCCAAATGCAACGTATTTATTTTCCTCTTTCTGTGGATACTGCTTTTGCCTATCGACCAGGAAAGATGGCTTCCTTGATGGAAGAGAAGGATTGGACAATCATGTATGCTATTGATGAGAAATTGATAGAAGAGGGACGTGTCAAGGTACAGTTTGAAAAACTCAGTGAGGATTTTATTCGCGAACATATTATCATTAGTAATATGATGTATATGCGTTTAGATTTTAAATTTGAACCTTACAGAAAACAGTGGGAGTTGATCTATTATATGGATACTCAGGAAATTGGGCAAGTATATGGTGGAGCAAATCAGGATAATGGGATGAGTTTTTCTAATGATAATGCTACTGATGATAACTCGGAAACAGAAAATGCATCCACAGAGGAAGGAGGAGAAGCTACTGTAGAATTAGCACCAGTTGATGAATAGTTTAGATCTTAGAAAGAGTATGTCTAAATTTTGAGAGGAGTTATTTGTTGAATTGCAAATAACTCTTTTCTTTTTGCTTATTTTTGGGTTTTTATTTTAATAGTTTGTGACTAGACAGCTTCTATGGATAATAGCCGATTAAAAAATATACTGACTGATTTTAGATTTTGGATTCTCTTCTTTTTCCTAATTAGATTGATTGGGATTACCAATGCACCTTTAGAGTTGAGTCACAATTGGCGGCAATCACTCACCAATATGATTGCCCGTAATTTTTTAGAATATGATGCTAATCTGCTATATCCTAGAATTGATATGGCCGGTGAAAAAACAGGAATTATTGGTTCTGAGCTTCCATTCTTCAATTATCTTATCTATTTAGTTTCCTCCATTTTTGATTATTCACACTGGTCTGGTCGTTTGATTAATCTCATTGTTTCTAGCTTGGGTTTATATTATTTTTATAAACTTATAGCCAAGCTTTTTAATCCAAAAGTTGCATTTAATGCATTGATTGTCTTAACTGTCTCTATTTGGTTTGCCTTTTCGCGCAAGATCATGCCTGATACCTTTAGTGTAGCTTTGGTAATTATTGGTTTGTACCATGCTTATGAATATTTGGATCGAGGAAAAAGGTGGAGCCTCCTAGGCTTTTTTACGTTTTGTACCTTAGGTATTCTCTGCAAGATTCCTGCATTGAGTCTATTTAGTATTTTGGCAGTGCCTATTTTTATCAAAAAGATTCCAATTCAACGAAAGGTAGTGCTTTATTTAACAGGTACTTTGAGTTTTGGAATGGTCTGCTTATGGTATTTTTATTGGGTGCCTCATTTGGTGGAAACCTATAAATATCCATTGTATTTTCCCAGAGGATTATCAGAAGGAATAACAGAGATTTTGGGTTTAATACCTGAACTTTTAGAGAAGTTTTACTTTAGTTCTTTAACATCTTACTTATCCTTAGTTTTCTGCATAGTAGGTCTGTTTCTATATTGTCGAAAAGAGAATAGATTATATAACTTAGGTTTAGCTATTGTAAGTTTAGTCTTTGTTTTATTCATTATCAAAACTGGTGAAATTTTCCCACTGCATAATTATTATGTTATACCTTTCACACCTGTTATGGCTGTTTTAGCAGGTTATGGAATTGCGAAGGTTGGGAATAAATTTCAGTATCTTATCTTATTAGCTATTTGTGTAGAAGCTATTGCTAATCAACAACATGACTTCTTTTTGAGAGATGATCAGTTATACAAATTAAAATTAGAAGGACTGACAGAGCAGTTCGTTTCAGAAGGGGAGTTGATTGTTATCAATGGCGGACGATCGCCTCAGGCAATGTATTTTGCACACCAAAAAGGTTGGTCAGTCAAGAACGAAGAATTAGCGCAAGCTGGATATTTAGAGCGATTATTAGGTTTGGGGGCAAAGTATTTGATCTTGGATTTATCTTCTACCGATCGACAGTATTCTGAATACAAAGAATTATATCGAGATGAACATTATGTGATTTACGATCTGAAGAAATAAGTTTTTAGAAACTTAGGTATAAAAAATGGCAACGGAATAACTTCTGTTGCCATTTTATCGTTTTATATCAAAAATACAAGCTTAACTTAATGCTTTCTTTTACAAGCCTTCAGTGTATTGTACAACAAAGAAGTCACCGTCATAGGTCCCACGCCACCAGGCACAGGCGTAATATAACTAGCCTTGGGTTCTAATGCAGCAAAATCTACATCACCCACCAAACGATAACCACGTTTTCTACTGGCATCATCTACTCTGTTGATTCCCACATCAATAATCACTGCACCTTCCTTGATCATATCCGCTGTCAAGAAATTTGCGCGACCAATAGCAGCTACAATAATATCAGCTTCTAGTGTCAAAGCTTTTAAATCTTTGGTGCGACTGTGTGTTAGTGTTACGGTACAATTACCCACTTTATTATTGCGAGACAATAGAATACTCATCGGTGTTCCCACAATATTACTACGTCCGATCACTACACAATTTTTACCACTTGTTGGGATATTATAACGATCTAACATAGTCATAATTCCAAATGGAGTGGCAGGAATGAAAGTATCCAAACCCAAAGTCATTTTGCCCAAGTTCATTGGGTGGAAACCATCTACATCCTTATCAGGCTCAATCGCTAGATTGATGCGATCTTCGGAGATATGTTTAGGCAAAGGTAATTGTACAATATAGCCATCAATTTCTTCATTCGCGTTCAATTCTTTGATCACTTCTAGCAAAGCTTCTTCTGTGATATCAGCCTCTTTTTTGATCAAAGTAGATTGAAAACCAACACGTTCGCAAGATTTAATTTTATTGCGAATATAAGACTGACTTGCAGGATTATCACCAACCAAAACAGCTGCTAGATGTGGAATCTTTAAACCTTTAGTGTTGAATTCTTGAACTTCTTGTTTGAATTCTTCTTGGATAGTTTTAGACAATTGTTTGCCATCAAGTAGTTGTGCCATGTATCTTTTTTTTGTTGTAATAGTGTTGTTATTCTGATTCAGGTTCTAAACGAAGCCATTCTTCTAAGTCTTCATCTGTTGGTTTCTGCATATTGCTCAACCAAAATTGGCTATCCAAGAAACCACAACGATCAATTCCTTCACTAATCATATCTGGAATGATAATATTGAGTGGAGCTAAGAGTCTGAACAATAGATAATCTCCCATATTCTCCATAGACTCTAATTCTCCATTCCATTCTTTGAGTACATCTCTAAACTCCTGGTAGGCAAACTGTACACGACCTGTAGTAAAAGGATCCACCGATTTAGCTGCCATATAGTAGCGAATCTTGTTGTTTTTGCCACCCAAACCTGTAGTAATATACCCAATTGGATCATCTAATAAATCACTCTCTACTTTTATTCTGCATTGTGTTAGGCTAAGACGTACCCAGCTTATCAGTTCTTCTGAGGCTGTTTTTTCATAGCTTTCCAAGGTTCGCAAAGCAGGTACAGAACCAATTTGTGCAAGCTGAGCAATATATTTTTTCAGTACATCAATATTCGTTTCTGTATCTAATCGTTCTTGTATAGTCTCAACAGTATCTTCTGTAGATTCTTTCTTTATATCTTCGATTGTTTTTTGAAAAAAAGTCACCAAGTCTGGGTCAAATCCATGTTCTATAACTTTGAATCCACCAGATAATTGACCTAATAGCTCTTGTAGCTGCTCGTACATATTTCTTTCTTCGTTCATATATTCTATTTTGAAGGCACAAATGTAAGTTATCTAGTCATAAAACACAAAAAAGTCATCTACTGTTGAGATGACTTTTTTGTTAAATATACAATAATAGCATTCTGAGGCTTAGAATGTCAGAAGAATAGGTTCAAATCTTACAATGGCATATTACTATGACGTTTCTTTGGTAAGTTATCCACTTTATTTTCTAGCATTTTAAATGCCTTAATTAATTTCTCACGAGTATCTTGAGGTTCAATTACTGCATCAATAAAACCTCTAGCTGCTGCACGATAAGGATGAGCAAATTTATCTGCATACTCTGCTTCTTTTTCTGTTAATTTCTCTGTAGGGTTTTCTGCTGCTGCAATTTCTTTTCTGAATATAATCTCAGAAGCACCTTTTGCACCCATTACTGCAATTTCTGCACTAGGCCAAGCATAGTTTAAATCTGCTCCAATGTGCTTAGAATTCATTACATCATAAGCCCCACCATAAGCTTTACGTGTAATCACGGTGATTCTTGGAACAGAAGCTTCACTAAATGCATACAATAGTTTTGCTCCATTGGTAATAATACCATTCCATTCCTGATCTGTACCTGGCAAGAAACCAGGAACATCAACCAAGACTAATAATGGAATATTAAAACTATCACAGAAACGCACAAAACGTGCACCTTTTTTAGAGCATTCTACATCCAAACAACCTGCTAATACCATAGGTTGATTCGCTACAATACCTACACTTCTGCCACCTATTCTAGAAAAGCCAACCACAATATTCTCTGCATAATCTTTGTGTACTTCATAGAACGACTCATTATCTACAATCTCTTCAATGACCTCACGCATATCATAAGGCATATTAGCAGTAGGAGGCATGATGGTATTCAGCTTTGGACGTTGCTCATTGCCTGCTGTATAAGGAAGCATAGGAGCTTCTTCCTCACAGTTTTGAGGAATATAGGATAAGAGCTTTTTGATTTGTTGAATAGCATCCATATCATTAGGCGCAGTAAAGTGAGTTACACCAGATTTACTTGCATGAGTATTCGCACCACCGAGCTCCTCTGAACTCACATCCTCATTTGTAACAGTCTTAACAACATTAGGACCCGTAATGAACATGTAGGAAGTGTTTTCTACCATGTAGATAAAATCTGTCAATGCAGGAGAATATACTGCACCACCTGCACAAGGTCCCATAATTGCTGAAATCTGAGGAATTACACCAGAAGCTCTTGTATTACGATAGAAAATATCAGCATAACCACCTAGAGAAACAACACCTTCTTGGATTCTTGCACCGCCTGAGTCATTCAAACCAATCAATGGAACACCATTTTGTAAGGCTAGATCCATAATTTTACAGATTTTTTCGGCATGTGTCTCTGACAAAGATCCTCCAAAAACAGTAAAATCTTGTGCAAAAACATAAACCATACGCCCATGGATAGTTCCATAGCCTGTAACGACACCATCTCCATAAATTTTTTGGTTTTCCATACCAAAATCATTGCATCGATGGGTTACGAACATACCGATTTCTTCAAAAGATCCTTCATCAAGTAAGAAATGAATACGCTGACGAGCTGTTAATTTACCTTTTGCATTTTGACGTTCAATTCGCTTAGCACCACCGCCTAGATGAGCTTCCTCAATCTTATCGTGGAGTTGTTTTAGTTTTTCCTGCATAATTGCTCTAATCTAATATTTGTAAGTAAGTAGATGGACATAATTAATTTTATAATAACCCCGAAGGGCTCTACGAAGCAAATTCATAAGGTTTAACTTCGTTGAGCCTTTCAGGGTTTTTGATGCTGAACGAGGCGAAAACCCCGAAGGGCTCAACAAAGTTAAACGTAGGGATAGCCACGAAGTGGACAGAGGCGAAGCCGACTAGTGGCGAGCTACGCTGCC
>JAKVCT010000150.1 GCA_022448995.1 Saprospiraceae bacterium | reverse complement strand
CTAATCCTGTTTTTATTTTGGATGAGATTGATAAATTAGGAAAAGGTCACAAGGGTGATCCTTCATCTGCTTTACTGGAAATCTTAGATCCAGAGCAAAATACGTCTTTTTACGACAATTATTTAGAGTTAGAATATGACTTATCCAAAGTCCTGTTCATTGCTACGGCTAATAGCTTGAGTTCTATTCAGCCTGCCTTATTGGATCGTATGGAAATTATAGAGGTAAGTGGCTATTCGGTAGAAGAAAAGGTGCGTATTGCGCAACATCATTTGATTCCTAAACAACTCAAGGAGCACGGATTGAATGAAGAACAATTGCAACTGGACGAAAAACTACTGAGTCAGATTGCTCAGGAATATACACGCGAGTCTGGAGTTCGTTCCTTGGATCGTGAGATTGCAAAAGTCATGCGTTCTATTGCAAGGAAGGTAGCTACAGAAAAAGAATACAATACTAATTTAGATCTTACACAGATCCGTGATATTCTAGGACCAAGAAAGGTGAAAATGGATGCTTATGAAGAAGATCTGGTTCCTGGTGTAGCTATAGGGTTAGCTTGGACACGTGTAGGTGGGGATATTTTATTTGTAGAAGTAAGTTTGAGTGAAGGAAAAGGTAGCTTAACTCTAACGGGAAATCTGGGAGACGTTATGAAAGAGTCTGCAACAACTGCACTGAGCTTCATTCGTGCAAATGCAGAGAAGCTAGGGATCTCTATAGAAAAAATGAACAAAACGAATGTCCATATTCATGTTCCTGCTGGTGCTATCCCGAAGGATGGTCCTTCTGCTGGAATTACTATGTTAAGTGCCCTCACTTCTGCTTTTACAGGTAAGGTTCTAAAGTCACATTTAGCAATGTCAGGAGAGATTACATTGAGAGGTAAAGTATTGCCTGTGGGGGGGATTAAGGAGAAGGTATTAGCAGCCAAACGTGCAGGAATCAAACAACTAATCTTGTGTGAAGATAATCGCAAGAATGTAGCTGAAATCAAAGCAGAATATATTCAAAACATGGAATTTCATTATGTGAAGAGTATGCAAGATGTCATTGGCTATGCATTGAGTAGTCAAAATTAATATGGACTAGCATCATAGGCAAGGTTTTTTGCTTAATGAAATACTGAAGGCTCAAAGGGGGCTATCTGAAAAGGTAAATTTTGAAAAATGAAACCAAATTAAATTTTGAGTTTCATTTTTTTATTGGCGCTGAGCTCTTCGGGATTTTGGTCACCTTTTCTTTTTATTCAACTTTTATGCCTCTTGGCATAAGCTCATGTAGCAATGGCAAAAGGTGAGAGCGGATAGAATAGTATTCATACAATAAATAAACTAATTTTGTATGTGTTCTAATTTGCTATGCTCATGTTGCAGCATAAAAAAACTAAAAACTACTGAGCATCAGTACTTATTTTAAGATTTATGTAACATTTTATGTTTGAAATAGTTATATATAGACAGCAATTCCTTATCTTCACTCAAATATTCTACAAGCTAAATGAGTGAATAGTCTTACAGAATGTTTTAGCTTCATTGAGCCTTTTTAGGTTAACTACATTGAGCGCTTCGAAGTTTGGTGGACTTCCTTCATAGACTGATAGCCCTTAAAAAAGGGTTTGAAAGCAAAGCCAATTGTGGCAAGTTTTATTATCAGAAGGAAGATAGGACACAAAAAACCATAAAAATATTTGACTGAGAATTGTTAAAAACTTATATTATAGAATATTAAATGTGCTACAACTCGTTGCTAGATAATTTCATTTTTTAAGAAAATGAGTAAATAGCATACCACAGGTTAAAAGTAAGCACGACTAGCCTCAAATTTTTATACCCTAAAGATACTAATAAAGAATAGACGACTAAATCCTATGAATCTAGTAAGCTGTAAACCAAATAATTGAGTGTATTACAGCGTGCTTGGGTCTAATCCTAATTGGTATTTGACTTACAAATCAATCATGCAAATTACAGGTACTGTTCATTATCAAAATATATCAGGTGGTTTTTGGAGTATTATCGGCAGTGACGGTCAGAAGTGGCGTCCCGAGAATATGCCCAAGGATTTACAGAAAGAAGGTTTACATATTCAAGTAAGAGCTAAAAAGGTAACAGGAGGCTTTTCTATCTTTATGTGGGGAACTAGCATCGAGATCTTAGAGTTTACATTAAAGTAAGGGTTCTACAGAAGTCCTAATTAGATGGATCTCTGAAATTTTCTTTGAATATAGATAACTTCAACTGTGTTTTTAGAATAAATAAAGCATTATAGTCAATAATAGCTAGAATGAAGAGCTCTTGATTTAATCCAAACAGATCGTAACTCACAAAAACAGAACTATGTTTTCATTCTCATTTTTAGTTTATGCTGTTACATTTACTTTGTTAGCAGCTTGGTTTTTCTTCAAAGAGGACAATAATAAACGTCGGATTTTAGGATCAGCATTTTTTGCATCTCTCATAGGTTACACTAGTTTAGCTTTTTTCATTTCGCCTACATCGGTCAATACAGAGCAATATCTAGGTAACTTGGTCTTTTTATTTGGTGCAAACCTGATATTGAATACTTTTAGCAACAGTAGGTTTGCTTTTTGGTCAATTTTTGCCATTATTTTAGGGGGATACTATTATGTAGTAGAGATGGAGGATACTCATTCGTCAACTCGGCTAGACAATTTAGATCCACAAGGAGAGTTACTGATAGAATTGAGCAATGGACATCAACTTGCTGAATTAAGTACGATCTTAGAGCGTTATCAGCTAAATACACAGCGTGCATTTACAGTAGAAAGTGGAGAAATTACAGATTTAGATGATTATTATGTAGTGGATATTCCTGAGAATAAGGTTAATCACTACAATCAGATTATAGAGGATTTACAGCAAAGTGGGTTAATTGATCATATTGAACACAATGAACAAATTCAATTGAGTCCTTCGCCCAAAGAAAGCCCTGCTTCTCCAACAGCGAAAAAATTTGGTCTAAACGATCCTGATTTGAATAAATTGTGGGGGTTTGGTGCAATGGAAGTAGATTTATTTTATAATTTTTTAAAAGAAAAGCAAATTAGACCTACTCGAAAGGCAAAAATTGCGATTATAGATACAGGAGTAGATGCTAAACATGAAGATTTAGGAGATAACTTTGTCTCTACTAAAAAAGCTTATGATACAGATCCTCATGGGCATGGAACACATTGTGCTGGCATTGCTGCAGCAGTTTCCAACAATAACAGAGGAATTGCTTCATTTGCTGTAGATGGTTCTTTTGTGGAGGTTACAAGCATTAAAGTTTTTGGGGCTTCAGGTAGAACAACACAGCGTACTATTATCAATGGAATGCTACTGGCAGCAGATCAAGGAGCTGATGTTTTGTCTATGTCTTTGGGAGGACCTTCTTTTGATAAATCACAATTAGCTTACAAAAGAGCTGTTGATTACGTTAATACTAAAGGAGGCATTGTGGTAGCTGCTGCTGGTAACGAAAGTATGGATGCTAAAAAACGCGTCCCTGCAGGAGTGCCCGGTGTAATTACTGTATCTGCAATAGATGAAGAATTGAACTTAGCAAGCTTTTCTAATTATGTGCAGAACGTCAATATGGGAATTGCGGCTCCAGGTGTGAATATTTATTCTACTATTCCTAATAATACCTATGAATATTTCAATGGAACTTCAATGGCTACTCCTTATGTAGCTGGTTTGATTGGAATCATGAAGTCAATAAAACCAAATATGACAACAAAAGAGGCTTATAAATTATTGAACTCGACTGGTAAAGATACTAAGCAAACTCTACAAACAGGAAAGCTAATTTATCCTTTTGGAATCATACAAAAGTTATCCAATTAGATGCTTTTTCTTATTAGTGGATTTGTGGTGGCTTAATTTTTGAAGATGTTAACAAAGCCTTAAAAATCTAAAAGCTATGAATAAATTAACAAGTCTAATCTTTTTGCTTGTTATTGGGCTGACAGCCTGTGATAACTCGCCTAAAGACAGTAAGGATATCCTTTCGTCGTCAATTACTGTGACTCCAGATGCAACAATAGAACCTGTTGAGGATCAGCTTGTGCAGGAAGATACCCCTAAGGAGATCATTGATTTGAAAATATCAGAGCATTCTATAAAGATTGTTCATCAACAAACAACTAATACAGACAAACGTTTAGCTAAGGCTGAAGTAGATGAAATCAAAACCTGGTGGGATAGCTTACCAGAACCGATTCAAGCTCAGGTAAAAACAAATAAGGTAGACATTGAGGTAGTTTCTAAGATCAAAACAAATGAGCAAACACCAGTAAATGTTGGTGTAGCTGACGCTAAAGTCGAAGAAACAGGCAAAGAGTTAGAAAAAATTATTGGTAGTTCAGCTGATGTGACTTTGAAGGTGAATCGAATTACTAACAATACAATTCCTGAAAATACAGAGATTGCAGAAACCAATATCACGCTGGTTAGAACTGTTCCTGTCAACTTGGCAGATTTTAATGAAACTATATTTCTACGGGGAGATAAGGTAACTGCAGATAATGTACAAACTTTACAGTATTGGTGGTTGACCTTGCCACAAGATTTACAAACTAAGATTAAGCAACAGGAAGTAGTTCTAGAAATGGTTTGTTATACTGTAGATAAAGGGGAAATGGACAAGGGGGATGAGGAGCACCAACTGGGACTAGAAGCAGAAGAACAAGCAATGATTGCTGCTGATATGTTGAGCCAAGTAATTGGGGTTTATAAGCAGAACAAACGCAGGATACCACTGGCAAAAATCAGAACTTCAGCATTTATCGAAAAGGTAAACAACAAGAACATAAAATATCCGGCACGTCAGTATATTAAAATTCAGCTAAAAGCCAATAAACAAACGTCTCCACAGACCTTGTAAGAGACAGCACTAATTTACAAAGATTCATAGCTTTTAGAGAAAAGGTTAAAATTTTTAAAAATTTTAACCTTTTTTTTGTTTTTCATACACCATTTTCAAAAAAGCTTGCATCTCAGTATATGTAGAATACCTAAACCTTCGTACATAAGTAAATAATACTGAATAATACCAAATAAAAATCGAATCAGAAGCCTATAAGTCTAATTAAATCCTTTGCTCTTTTGAAGGACTTAGTTAGACCTATAGGCTTTTGTGTATAATTAAGTACGCTGTAATATAAATTAATTGTGGCTAGCTACTTAAAAATGAATTGAAGAATCCATTTCCAAATAAACCAATAGACATCAGTTAAGTAGATTTTCCAACAAACCATTTTAGTAAGAACAAAACGACATAAGTTGACCAAATTGAAGAACCTATTTCTTGGAAGTTGTTTAAAAATTATCTTCATCGCAGTTAAATCCTCTGAATTTCTGCACTAAATCTAATTCTTAACCAACTTCTTGATTAAAAAAGCAAATACCCTATGAGTATTATAAAAAATATATGTGTTTTATGTTTAATGATTAGTTTGTCTAATGCTGTTTTTTCCCAAAATACAGTCACTATAAGAGGTCTTGTGACCGAAGATGCGACTGGAGAACCTGTAATTGGGGCTGATGTATTGCTGAAACAAGAAGGTGCTTTGGTACAAGGAGTAGCAACCAACTTAGACGGATTCTTTTCTATCACTAATGTAAATCCAGGAACATATGATTTGGAGGTTAACTACCTAGGAATGGATACACACAAAGAAGAAGGCATAAGCTTAGAGGCAGGTAAAACACGAACGATAAATATATCCCTTAGGGAACAAAAACAACTACTAGAATCAGTTGTAGTTGCATCAAGCAAAAAAAGAGCAAAGACTAGAATTAGAATTTCCAAAAAAGATATCACACATATTCCTACAACCATAAATAACATGGAGCCTCTTTTAAGATACACAGAGGTAGACGCTAAAACTAAAAAAGAATTGAAATTTGCCGAAAAGGATAAAACAGTAGAAAAAGCAGAGGAGGATGATGGACCACTACCCAAAAGAGAACCTATAAAAAAAATAGAAAATCCATATTATAAAACAGCCGAAGAGCCTGTTTCAACCTTTTCCATTGATGTAGATCAGGCAAGTTATACTAGAGTAGAATACAGTTTACAGAACAACCAAAAACCAGATAAGGAAGGAATTCGACTAGAGGAAATGATTAATTATTTTGACTATGATTATGCAGCTCCTAAGCCTAATGATCCTCATCCTTTTGCCATGCATACAGAATTAGCAAGTTGCCCTTGGAATAAGGAGGCAAAGCTCTTACAGATTGGGATACAAGGAGTTGACGAGTTGCCAAAAGATTTGAATGCAAAGAATAATCTAGTCTTTCTAGTAGATGTTTCGGGATCTATGTCAAGTGATTTACAACTTTTGAAGAAAAGCTTGCGCTTAATGGTTGATAAACTAGATAAGGAAGATCGAGTAGCGATTGCAGTTTATGCAGGTGCAGCAGGTTTGGTTTTGCCATCTACAGCAGTGAAGGATAAGGCTAAAATTTTAAATAGTTTGGATAAACTATCTTCGGGCGGTTCTACCAATGGTGGAGAAGGAATTCATTTAGCATATAAAGTTGCTCAGGAAAATTTTGATAAAAATGCTAACAACCGAGTGATTTTGGTAACTGATGGTGATTTTAATGTGGGAGTAAGTAGCCATAGTGCACTTGAGAAATTGATTGAGGAAAAACGCAAAACCAATGTTTTTTTGACCGTTTTGGGAATGGGTTATTCTTCTTATGGTGATAAAACGATGGAAACACTTGCCAACAAAGGAAATGGAGTGTATATGCAAATAAATACCCAAGAAGATGCTAAAAAAGTAATAGAAGAAGAACTCTATGGGAATCTATATACGATTGCTAAAGATGTAAAAATACAATTAGAGTTTGATGATGAAATGGTAGCTTCTTATCGTCTGATTGGTTATGTAAATCGCGTATTAAATAAGGAAGATTTTGATGATGATACCAAAGATGCTGGTGAGTTAGGATTGGATCATAATGTAACTGCCTTATATGAATTGAAATTCCATGAAAATGCAGATCCCAAAAAAGCAATTGCAAAATTTAATCTACGCTATAAAAAACCTAGTGAGGATAAAAGTCAGTTGATTGAGCATCAGATTATAAATCCAAAGCAGATTCCAAGCTTAGAAAATGCTTCTCAAAATATGCGTTTTGCCAGTGCAGTAGCTGCTTGGGGAATGTTAATGATGGATTCAAAACATATAGATAATAAGCAATTCTATTACAAAAAGCTAATCACTTTAGCTAAGAATGCAAAAGGGAAAGATGTGAAAGGTTATCGTGCAGATTGTATAGAATTGATGAAAAAGAGTCAGGAGTTGAGTAAAAAATTACCATAATAGAAGCTCTGAAGGAGCGCCACAAATTAGCATTGGGAGTTAGCCCAATGCTCACCAAAAAACACCAAACCATGAAACTACAAAAAATCACATATACAATTTTTATAATAGTAATATTAAGCTTACCATTTAATATAATTTATGCCCAAACGACAGGCAGTATCCAAGGTGTAATCAAAGACGAAGTAGCAGATGAAGGTTTACCTTTTGTACTAATCAAATTTCTGCAAGATGGGCGGCTTATCGCAGGCACAGATTCTGATTTTGATGGAAACTATAGTCTCAAGAATATTGAAGCAGGTACATACGATATAGTACTATCATATTTAGGTTTTCCTGTTACAACTTACAAATCAGTACCAATACAAATAGGTAGAGTTCATTCAATTGATTTAGAATTGCCTAATCCGTTAGCTGAAGGAATAGAGGTAAAAGATTCTATCACGATTGTTTATAAAAATCCAATTATTGAGCAAGACAATATAGAGAGTGGACAAACATTAGGTGCAGAAGATATAGATAGAATGACAACAAGAGATATTAGTGCTATAGCAGCACCTATGTATAATATAGATTATTCTGATGAAAGTCTGACCCCACGAAAAATTAAGAAAATTCACAGACGATATATGAGAGATTTCAGAAGACAAAACTCAAAACGCAATTAGAAATAAAATCATATAGTTAATAACTAAGCTCTGAAGGAGCGCCACAAACTAGCATTGGGTTTAGCCCAATGCTCACCAAAAAACCAAATACTAGAACAAACCGAACCGACAGAAAACGAAACCTAGAATATCATTAATCCACTAAAAAGTAAAAACCATATGAAAATTCAAAAAATCATTCAAACGATCCTATTCATGGTAATCGCCACATTGCCATTACATACAATTAATGCACAAACAGCAGGAAGTCTCAAAGGTACGGTTACAGATGGTACTACTGGAGAGGTCGTACCTTTGGCGAGTGTAATGCTATTTCAAGATGGCGTTTTTGTGACAGGGATAGAAGCCGACTTGGATGGAAATTATTACTTTTCTAATATCCCTGCAGGTACTTATGACATAGAAATTTATTATGTAGGCTTGCAAACCAACAGATATGAAGGTGTACCTGTTCGTGTAGGTAGGTTAGAGTATGTAGATTTAGTTTTCCTAGCGCCTAGAAATCCCTTTGACTCAAAGACTATGTTGGAAGAAATTCGAGTAACTGCTTATAAAATACCCATAATTGAGCAATCTCAAATGGGTAGTGGACAAACCTTAGGGGCAGAAGATATAGATAGAATGACCACGCGTAGCATTCGTTCAGTACAGGCTACTTCAGCAGGTGTAAATCAATACGATGAAGGAGAGCCAATAAATTCTGGAGGTCGTCGCTCAAGTAGTAGTGATGTATATGTGGATGGTGTGAGAATTACAGGTAATTTTGCTATACCTGAGAATGAAATAGGAAAAATAAAATTAAAGAAGGGCTGGAAAAAACAGATCGGCAAACAAAGGAATGCCAAAAAGATGGAAGAAGAAGGTCCACTACCTAAAATGCCAACAACCAATAAATTAGAAAACCCATACTATACCACCAATAAACATCCTTTTTCTACTTTTTCTATTGATGTAGATCAGGCAAGTTATACCAGAGTAGAAGCAAGTCTGAATAGAGATAGGTTACCTAATAAAGAACGCATTCGTTTAGAGGAAATGATCAATTATTTTGATTATGATTATGCTGCTCCAGCGCAAAATGACCCACATCCTTTTGCTGTGCATACTGAGTTGGCGACTTGTCCGTGGAATGAGAATGCACATCTATTACAGATCGGTGTGCAAGGTCGTCGCAAACAACTCAAAACAACTCAACAAAAGAATAATCTAGTGTTTTTAATTGATGTTTCAGGGTCTATGCATTCTAGTGTAGAATTACTAAAAGAAAGCCTGAAACTAATGTTAGATGGATTAGATGAAGAGGATCGTGTAGCGATTGTAGTTTATGCAGGTGCAGCGGGTTTGGTGTTACCCTCTACAGCCGTCAAAGATAAAGGAACCATCCTAAAAAGTTTGGATAATTTATCGTCTGGTGGATCAACAAATGGAGGAGCAGGCATCCATTTAGCCTACAAAGTCGCTCAAGAAAATTTCGATAAAAAAGGAAATAACCGAATTGTTTTGGTAACAGATGGAGATTTCAATGTAGGAACTAGCAGCCATGAAGATCTAGAGAAACTGATTGAAGAAAAGCGTAAGACCAATGTTTTTCTAACTGTTTTAGGTATGGGAGCTTCTTCTTATGGAGATCAAATAATGGAGACACTTGCTAACAAAGGAAATGGGGTATATATGCAAGTAAATAATCAAGCGGATGCAAATAAAGTGGTTGCTGAAGAATTAGCAGGTTCTCTATATACTATTGCTAAGGATGTAAAATTACAATTGGAATTTGATAAAGAAATGGTGGCTTCTTATCGTCTGATTGGTTATGTGAATCGTGTATTGAAAAAAGAAGATTTTGACGATGATACCAAAGATGCAGGCGAGTTAGGTTTAGGTCATAATGTAACGGCTTTATACGAATTGAAATTCCATAAGGGCGTAGACCAAGATAAAGCGATTGCTCAATTCAATTTGCGTTACAAAAAGCCTGATGCAGATAAAAGTCAGTTGATTGAACACAAAATTTACAATCAAAAAGAGATTCCAACCATTCAAAATGCTTCTCAAAATATGCAATTTGCTAGTTCAGTAGCTGCTTGGGCAATGTTGATGATGAACTCCAAATATGTAGATACTAAATTGTTTGATTATAAGGAAATGATCAAATTAGCAGAAAATGCTAAAGGAAATGACGAAAAAGGCTACCGCACAAAATGCATTGAATTGATGAAAAAAAGCCAAAAATTAACAAAAGATCTACCTTAAAAGTATTCACCACTAAGCGCTGAAAGTGCGTCACAAACATCAGCATTGGGAGTAAGCCCAATGCACCAGATCAAGATGAAACACCACTAAGCGCTGAAAGTGCGTCACAAACACCAGCATTGGGAGTAAGCCCAATGCTAGTGTTTTTAATTTTAGCTTAAATTTTGGTGTGTTTACATTTTTTTGTTAGTTTAGTATCTGTTACAAGTTACAGTAACCTAGAGAATAAACTGATCTCTAAAACCTCTTTTCTAATTTTATAATTACGCCTAAACATCATGGAAGAACACGCTCCTGAGGAACAATATCAGCCTAGTGAAGAAATGCTTAAAAGGGTCTTATTGCTACCTTGCCCTAGTTGTGGGAGTCAATTTACCTATTCTGCTAAAAAACAATTGTTAGTATGCGATCATTGTGGTGATACAGAAGATTTTAGCAAAGCAAATGACAAAGTTCGTGAACTCTCTTTGGAAGAAGGTATACGAAAAGCAGAAAGTTATAATCCAACAGCAGCAGGGAAGAAGGCATTGAAATGTGATTCCTGTGGCTCGCATTTAATCGTTCCTGCAGATCAACCTTCAGTACGCTGTGATTTTTGTGGCTCAGAAAGAATCAACGAGGTAGCTTTTGATCGTAACATTATCAAACCACAGGGAATTATTCCATTCAAGATTCCTAAACAAGAAGCGATCGAAAAATTTAGAACTTGGATCAAAAAAGGTTGGTTTCATCCGAACAAACTCAAACGTTTGGCGGCGCTAGGAGATGTGCATGGAATTTACGTTCCGTTCTGGACTTATGATGCCAAAACACATAGTGATTGGTCAGGTCAGGCAGGGTACTATTACTATGAAACACAGACTTATACTTCTAATGGAGAGACTAAAACTAGACAGGTGCGCAAAACGCGTTGGGTGCGCAGAAGTGGTTCTTTTTCAAGAGATTTTGATGATGTTTTAATTGTAGCGTCCAAAGGCTTACCGCACGAAATTATCACTAAAATTTATCCATTCTCACTCAAAGAAACGATCAATTATGACCCACAACTCATGTTAGGTTGGGATTGTGAAGTCTACAGTATAGAGGTAGATGAAGGGTACAAAATTGCAGATGATAAGATGGATAGTATGTTACGCCAGCAAGCCTCTAGTGCTTTGGGTGGAGATACTCAACGTTTCTTGAGAGTACATTCTCAGAAATGGGGACAAACCTTCAAGCATATTATTCTGCCAGTATGGTTATGTACTTATATGTATAATAATAAGTCCTATCAGTTTGCAGTAAATGGTCAAACAGGGACAATCAATGGTAAGAAACCGCTTTCTTGGGTAAAAATTACCCTTGCTATTTTGGTAGTGGTAGCAATTATTGCAACTATTGTCATTTTGGCTAATAATTGATAAATCTTATCTATAAAAAATAAATATCGACATCATTGTTGATAATCAATTCTATATGCTTTCTTTCCTCTTGTGGAAGGAAAGCATTTCATTTTGTAGAATTGGAGCAGGCAAACCTCAGAGGAAAGGTGA
>JAKVCT010000015.1 GCA_022448995.1 Saprospiraceae bacterium | reverse complement strand
GTTTATTTGCCGCAATAGAACCTTTAACAGGAAAAAGAATAGCAATCGTTTACGACCGAAGAAGAAAAGTAGAATATGCTGAATTTATGCAAATACTAGCTACTCATTTTCCGAAAGCTAAAAAAATAAGATTGATACAAGATAATCTTAATACCCACAATGCCAGTTCTTTTTATGAGCGTTTTGATGCCCAAACAGCTTATGAGCTTAGTCAAAAATTTGAGTTCCATTATACTCCAAATTCAGGATCTTGGCTCAATGTAATTGAAACAGAGTTTTCTGCTTTGGCTAGGCTTTGCCTTAAAAGAAGGATACCAACAAAAGAAATACTAGAACGTGAAGTTCTCAAACTTGTCAAAGAACGAAATGATAAACAGATTAAAATAAATTGGCAATTTTCTATTTCAGATGCCAGACATAAAATGAAAAGGCATTATGAAAAAGTGAATTCAGCCAATACTAAAATATAAACTTATTTATTTTACATAGTACTAAGTACACAAAAGAATAATTATGTATATCACAGAAATTAGCTCAAGACCAATAGATCAACTACCTTATTTATCAGCTGCACCTGGCACAAGGAAATATTTAAGAAAACAAGTAGAGAACCCGTGTTTACCTATCTTGGTGGGTAGAATCAAAGGATTGCCTAAGACACTAGATGCTATAGTTGTCACATCTGATTTACAAGGAAGAATGTCTTTTGGTACAAATGCCTTATTGTTGGGAGAAGTCTTACCCAACTATCTCTGTGAAAGTATAAAGAAAAATTTACCTCAACTCAGACCAGAAAATATAGGAATAATACTATGTGGAGATTACTATGCTGTTTTAGAGGCGCGTGGTGGGTTAGGAGATGTTCGTGTAGTATGGAAACGGTTTAACGAATATTTCAAATGGGTAGTTGGAGTTGCAGGTAATCATGATAGCTTTGGTAAGGCTATGGAGTTTGAACAATTCAAAAAACTGGCAGGAATTCACTATATACAACATGAACAAACTCAAGTCGAAGGTCTAAATATTGCAGGAATCAGCGGTATCATGGGTAACAAGTATAAGCCCCAACGTGTCCCTAGACGAGATTTTGAACGATATTTTTATGACTTGGCTCAACAAAAACCTGATCTTTTCCTCCTACATCAGAGCCCTAGTAAACCTAATGCACGTAATTCTGGTGAAGTAGATATTCAACTTTGGCTTGAACAACTAGCTCCTACTTTGTATTGTTGTGGTCATCGACATTGGACAGACCCACTCTACGAATATAAAAATGGTGCTCAGGTACTAAATGTGGACAAACGTGCAGTGATTTTGATTGCAGATCGAATACATTAGAATGTGCATACCTGAATAGATATTCCATTTTTAGCTTAGAGCATATCTAAAATTAGGATTTACCCTCAAAGAGCTCAGCAAAGCTAAAATAGCTGAAAAGCTATATAAATTGGCCATTAGTATTGACAATTATGATAAATGTAGATATGCTCTTAGCTAACAGTATTGAGATACTAAAACGAAGAGCAGTTTTTGAATAAGCTCTAATGCTAACTTAATGTTTATGATAAGTAAACTTTTAAGAGATTCACCTCTCTTTTAAGCAGATATTAATGTAATAATATAAAATGATTGTTAGCAAATAGCAAAAAAATAAAGATCTTCAGCAAAATTGATTGTTTATATTATTTAAGATTTGTACATTAGCAGTACAACGCAACGCATGAGAACATAATTGGTTGCTGGGAAAGCAACATTTTGGATTTAAACATGAATATAGTAAAAAGAGAGTCTAGTTCAGAGGAGTTCTAGACTCTTACTATTTTCTAGACCAAATTAATTCGATTTATCTTGGTCTTTTCTCCTAAAAAACTTTCCGCTTATTTTGCCTCCCTACTCAATCACTTTTATTTCTACACGTCTATTTACTTGCATTTGCAATTCTGTTTTGGCTAATGGGTTGATCATTTCCCAATTGCCATATCCTTGATAAGCCAAACGATTAGCATCAATCCCCCTATCTAATAAATAATCATAAACCGTTTTGGCTCTTGCCTCTGAAAGTTTGAACGAAGTACTTGTTTCAGATACAGGTAGTTGATTGGGCTTATTGATATGTCCTCCTATTTCAATCTTTAATTCATTATTCACATTCATAAATGCTAACAAACCTTCCATGGCTTTTTCTGAAGAAGGTAACAGTTCTGCTGTTCCCGATCTAAAATATAAGCCTTGGAATAACATTTTCCCTCCTAAAATTGCTCGTTCCAAACTAAAATTAACAGTATGTACTTGCTTATTTTCTACAGATGTAACCTTAGATATGAAAAAATATCCTTTTGCATAAGTTCGTGTTTCAACCCTTGTTTCTTTAAGAACAGTATACTCATAATATCCATTATCATCAGTGTACACCGTATCTCTATTCTCCAAGTAATTGAAAAGTATCATTGCATTGTTGAGTGGTTCTCTAGATTTAGCATCAGTTAATCGTCCACTAATTGTAGATCTAAAAATATAATCATCTGGGTTGTAAGGTTCTTGTACATAGAGGGTTACTCGACGGTTCTGTGCACGTCCTTTGGTAGTGCCATCATCTCCAAATGGACTATATTCACCATAAGCTCGCATTTCTATTTTTGAGGTATCTGCTCCTAGTTTAGCTAAATAGTTATATACAGCTAATGCGCGGTTGTTCGCCAAAAGTTCATTATCTTTGTACGTGCCTACAGAATCGGTATGTCCGTGAATAGTAATCTCAGACTTTGCATTAGTGTTTAGAACATTAACTGCTTCCTCTAAATCAGCATGATATTCTGATTTTAATTTTGCTTGTCCTGAGTTAAAAAGGATAGCTTTAGCATAGAGCAACTTTTTTTTATTTTTCTGTGCTTGAACTGGGGAAACAGAAAATAAAATGCAAGCTAAAAAAGCTGTAAATATTGGGGTAAAGTACTTCATAGAATAGTCTTGAATGTTCTTTGGTCTATCAAAAAAAGATAAACCTTTTTAAAATTTACAAAAGTTGTTTAACAATATTTCTATCAACTTCAATTCTGTTAACTACGTAACATTCTGTAACATAAGTTTTTTTAAAAAATCTTAATTGCTGTGACAATAGACTCAACTAGAAGAGCTCTGCAAAAAAGATAAAACTATCAATTAAAATAATTGCATTTAATTTTCGATGCAAATTTGCAAAAAATTGCCTGATTTTGAGGATAATCTCCTCAAAAAATTTTGCAGGAATTTTGAACTCCATTTATTTTTACGAATAAAATATTAAAAGGATACTTTTTTAAGTTAATAGTCAATAAAGTTTTACTTTAGTGCTTTCGATCTTAGTTCCTAGTTTTCTAGTTTCACTGAGTACTTCGTAGTACTGTAACTACTTAACATACAAATGGCTAAAACAAACCAATTATACACCATAATATATTAACTATCAAGCAGTTTTAAAAAACAAACTAAGATTAAATAATTTCGTCAAAAAAATAAGAGTATGTCTAAAGTCAGTGTATTTGTTCATTGAGAATACTATGCTAGAATAAATTTAGACATGCACTAAAAGACTATCCTATTTTATTTAAATATATTAATAATTATGACAACAGATCAATTAAAAGAACTACAAAACCGATTGGGACTTCTTGGGAGGTATCTTTGACGTCGGTCAACGAAAATTAAATATCTCGGAACAAAAAAAACATACCTTTGACCCTGAGTTTTGGAACGATCCTAAGAGAGCTCAAAAGATCCTAAAAGTTATCCAACAAGACGAGCACTGGGTAAAAATCTACGATGCTTGCTTAGATCAGGTTGGTGAAGTAGAGGTGCTTCAAGAGTTCTACGAATTGGGAGAAACCACTACAGAAGAGGTTGAAGAAATGTATCTCCAAGCACTAAAATCTGTAGATGATCTTGAATTTCAATCTACCTTGAATGAACCTGAGGATAGCCTCAGTTGTATGCTCAAAATCAACGCAGGAGCTGGAGGAACAGAAAGCTGTGACTGGGCGTCTATGCTTATCCGCATGTACAAAATGTGGGTAGAACGCAAAGGATTCAAATGCAAAGAACTCAACTGGCAAGATGGTGATGTTGCAGGTATCAAAACCGCAACAATTGAGATCGAAGGAAGCTATGCTTATGGTGTTCTGAAAGGTGAAAATGGTGTACACCGTTTGGTTCGTACTAGCCCCTTCAATGCTCAGGGCAAGCGTCAGACTTCTTTTGCTTCTGTTTTTGTTTATCCTATGGTGGATGATGAAATTGAAGTGGAGATTAATCCTGCAGATTTGAGTTGGGATACCTTCCGTGCAAGTGGTGCAGGTGGGCAGCATGTCAACAAAACAGAATCTGCGGTGCGTGTACGTCATGCTCCTTCTGGAGTTGTAATAGAATGTCAAGAACAGCGTTCTCAGCATCAAAATCGTGAGCGTGCTTTACAGATGTTAAAATCTGAATTGTACAAACTGGAAATAGAAAAACGCAATGCTGCTAAAGCAGAAATTGAAGGAACAAAAGCAAAAATCGAATGGGGATCTCAGATCCGAAGCTATGTTCTAGACAAAAAATATATCAAGGATCATCGTTCTAACCTAATGGTACACAATACTAAGCGTGTCTTGGATGGTGATTTGGATGATGTTTTGAAATCTGCATTGATGGCGATTAAGAATATTTCTTAAAACTCACCCTTGGTGGAATCAAAAGATTATTTTGGGGCTGTCTGAAAAGGCAAGTTTCGAAAAATAGAACCCAATAAAATTGGGGATTTTATTTTTTCTTTGTTGCGAGGCAACCCTGAAAGGCTCAGCGCAGCTAATATTCTAATCTTTCAAATTAGGGTAACCTTTTTAGACAACCTCAACAAGAAAAAAACGAAGCCAAATATTATTTGTGCTTCGTTTTTTTTGAGTTTGGGCATTGGGCTTACTCCCAATGCTGACTAACCTATCGTCCCTTCAGGACTCCTAACCTGTTTGTTAATTTGCAAAACTGGTAGTTCTGCCTTGCTCCTTCAATCCACTTTTGCTAGGCTGTATGGTTGCAAAAGTCATTTCTTTGACCGCATTACGCACATCAGTAGGATTCTCATATAAAGTATATTCTAATTTATCGGCAATATTCTTACTATTATTACGCTTAGAACGCAAGGTTTGATAAGCCATTCTAATTTTAGCCCCTTCAGCAACTGTACTGATAATATATACATCTCTATTTGGCAAAACCTTATCAAAAACCCAATAACCATCTTCTGTATCTGTTCTTGGATGTAATACTGTAGAAACGCCATCTACAATCATACGCATATTTGCTTCAGCAAGCATAGGCGTAGAAGGAACTCGGATTTCTTTGTATCTAATTGCAGGAAGTGGATGATCAATATTAATCCATCCTAAACGTCTGATAGAAAAGCCACGTCTCTCTGTTTCTTCATCTTCATTCATCTTGATTTGCTTCACCAAATCAATCAATTCTTCTTTATTTTCGGTATAAACTAAAGCCAAATAATCCTCTAAAGACATGCAAGTAAACTTAACAGGAATCCTCCATTGTTGAGAGTTGATTGGGAGGAAACATTTTTCTGCAATATCCATATAACCCAATTTGGCAATGGTTTTTAAGGAATCAGAAATGCTATTATAATTTTCATCAATCATTCCACCACCAACAATTTTACCTTTGGTATTGATGGACAAAGAAACCTCCCAAGATGCTGAATCTAACATCAATTGGCGTAAAGCAGATTTATCTAGGCTGTAATATTCATTCAATTTAGCAGTATCTACAAATGGACTGTTGCAACGCAATTTAGGGCGACTGATATGACTAGCTTCATCCTTTTCCCAAATCGTTCTGTTTTCTTCATCTCGATCTGCGTAATACAAAAACATATCGTTCGCTACTTCCTCTTTAGAAATCAAGCCCATTTCTGCATTATTTCTCAAATCCACTTCTTCCCCATCAGCTGTTGCTTTGATATGAAACATTCCTCCAGATTCCAAAACACCATCAGGTGTATGTGTAGTTAATTCTTCAAAATAAATATCCTCAAAAGACATACATTCTTTGAATTCAATTTTTACATCCCCCTTGATCGGTTGACCATCTATATGTGCAAAAGAATTAGCATACACTAATAGTCGGTTGCCCTTCTCTCCTACCAAGATTGTATCTACATCATTTGGAATCGTAAAAATAGTTGGTTTTACACGATTAGCTTCAAAAAAGGCTGCTAAATCATCTATTGATTTTTGCTTTAGAATTGGATCAATCACAGCTAAACTCGCATCATTCCCAAAATCACTATTGATCGGATTTTCCGTAGTATTTTCTTCTGTAGCAACTGTTGTTTCAAGCACTTTAGACTGACAACGATTCTTGCGATGTTGCTCGATCTTCTCTTGAGACTTGGCTGATAGTTCTACAGATTGTGGTATATCTTGCGCATTGTCATTTTTGGCTATAGGAGAAGTATTTACATTGTCACTTTGTTTAGATACAATAGTATTTTGATTCTCAATAGTAGAATTTCCTAAATTTGTATCCTGCTTTTGTTCTTGAGAACAAGAAAATAAAGAAAAACTGAGTATAAAGAGAAACAAGGTAGATATTGGCTTTGTCATATTTGTATGGTAAGTTATAGGGACTGTAAGATAATTATACAACATTATAATGCGAGATCTAGCCAAAAGTTACCTTTTCAAAATAACTTATTTTTCTTTTAGTTCTAATTTTTCACAATATGCCATCACATCTCTCAAACAATAACCTGTTAGAAGTGCATCTTCTTGTGCATTGTGTATATCTGAGGTTCGCTCATAACCAAAAAATTCTGATACAGCATCTAAGCTTTGAGATTTTGGTGTAGCTTGATCGTTGGCACGTAGGATTTTGAATAAGAAAAATGACAAATTCAATAAATCAAGTAGTTTATACGAAAATGGCCATTTCATTTTCTCATGCCTGTATGCAAATTGTAAAAAATTGACATCTCCTAGAATACTCTGTCCACAAATTCTAACTCTTTTTAAGTATTTAGCTCTGTCCCACTCAGGCACATTTTTGTGCCCTGCCAAGGTCTCGATAATCCAATTCTCAAATGCAGGTAAGACATCATACATCATTGGTGCATCGTTCAGCTCATCCAAGGATAAACCATGCACTTCGTAAGCAGGCATGGAAAAGCTTTCCTCATTCTCTGGGTAAACATTTTGTAGATACTTGCCTTTGAGTTCCCAATTGTGATCGAACAAACATGCCCCAATCTGAATAATCTCATGCCAACTTGGATCGCCTCCTGTCATCTCTAAATCAATTACTAAATATGCCATGTTTATTTCTTACTTTTAATTTTATTATTATTGATAATCAATCTCTTAAGTAGTTGTATACAATTTTCCATATATCTTGAAATACTCAGTAAAACTGAGCCCTTTTGAACTATTGTTAGTCTGAATAGGTGGACAAAAGTAATATAATTCTAACGCTATTATCCCTTTTTCTTTGACCTCCCTAAAATTATTTGGAAATTAGTTGTAGAAAAGTAGAGAAATAGAGCGGTTCGGTTGGTGTACAATAGTCGTAAAAAAGTGATAAAAACCTCTATTTTCACTAATTTTAGACATACTCTTAATGATACGTAAAATAGATATTGTTCCTTTTAGGTGAATTATGTCTTATACAGAAGTTGTTAAGAAATATTATGCAACAACTTCATAATCTAAAAATATATCTCCTCATAATCAATAGATTTACTATTAAAACAGATTCAACCTTATCATGAAAATCCTATCGTTTCTAATTCTATTTTTCTTATGCTACCATACTTCAGCACAAAAAGATTATTCTACACGAACGATCAATATTAAGCTTGATACAGATCTAAATACCATAAGTAATAAAAAGAATATTGACCTAAATAGTCTAGCGATTTCGGTGTTATCAAAAATCACTAAGGAACATTTTAATTATGTTTGGTGGTCGGGAGAATTAGATTCTAAAAACTATGTTCAGGATCTTTTTGCTGACTTTTACCACTACAGTACAAAATCTATTTTATTAGAACTCTTGAATGATAAGAAGACCTTAAAAAGTTTATATAAAGCTGTACGTCCTCAACTGAAAACAATTTTTAAATCCTTGAGTACAGGAGAACAAAAGATCTATTTAGATATGATTGAAGAGGCTAAATTATATATCCGCAACTTTGATCTGACTAAGGAAAAGGAAGCTGCAAAGGAGTATAATTTTGTATGGGATAGAGGCAGAATAAATGCCTTTATTTATCGGAGAATAGCCAATAAAGATATGAGTGCAGAAGATATTTTATATTGGCTGAATCGCATAGAAAGAGATATAAAATCCACACAAAACAAATCTAATTCTCTGGACCAATATTATATCAAAAAAACGATTGGTGATTTTAGCTTGGCGACTATTTTTCCTAAAGATTCTATTTGGGTGTTGTTGAGAAAAAAAGAAGATACTTATGAACTTATTGAGCATGAAGGCAATCCTTATCTAAATGTTTTTAGTCCCAAAAATCATCCTAATTCTTCTTCTAGACATAGATTTTATACACAAGGAATTCTAAAGCATCATCCTAATTTAAAAGAGTTAGGGGATAAGATACAAGTTGTCTATCCTGATCCTCATGGAGGTTTACAGATTTATGAATATGATAAAACTTCCACACAAACAAGCAAAAATCCTAATTTAGTAATTGCTTTAAATGCTGAAGAGCTCCCCAAAGAAAGTTTCAATATTGATCATTTTGAACTGTATGGAAATGAAGGTGCATGGTTATATAAAGAACTAAATGGTATATATCTGAACTGTAGGAATCAGTCTGATCGTACTGAAAAGATAAAATTAGCGAATCATAATAAATGGGAAACAATCAAAGAGGAATATCCATTCGTAGCATTCAAATTCCGAGATGGGACAGAAAAAATACTTGGAGTGAATAGTGAAATATTGGTAGAAATACGAAATGCTAAAACAATTCTACATCCTTTTGATCAACAAAACTTTGCCTACGTAGATATTCAACATGTCTTGCATTGGGTATACCCTAAAAATAAAAAAAGCAGGCCATTAGATGCAGCAGTAAAAAGTACTAAAACTCTTGAAGCAGGCTATCTGATAGAACTAATAAATGGAAAAAAAATATTACTAATTAACTCTACAGAGGTGAATTTGATCACGCTTCCTTCTGATCAAAATTATGCACAAATCTACCCAATAGCCTACAATACCAATATGTTAGGTTTTGAGAATGATCAAGGTCTACGGGGAGCTATCAATATGGAGGGTAAGCTGATCCTAGAACCTAAATATCTGTTTGTCAATGGTGGTTATTACCTAAATAAAGAAACACCTATTCTTAAGGTCTATACAAAATCAGGATTAGCGGGACTTATTGGCTTAGATGGTAAAATGATTATAGCGCCTAATAAGTATAGCAATATTATTACACCTTATGAATTATTGAATCCTAAAGAAAATGAGAAGGTACAGAGTCAGAAATTAAAAGCTTCACGATTATTATTGGCTGATAGCACTGGTCGCTATGCGCTTTTTGATGAAGAACTTCAACAGTTAACCGACTATACATTTGAACATTTACGTTCCAAAATTGGTATAATATTCAATCCAGAAACCTTTGAAGAAATCTTGGGTTTTCATAATAGTATAGCAATAACTCTTCTTAGTCACACAGAACTTGAAGAAGCTGTGCTTGTAACAATAGAAAATCCAATTCAAGGAAATGACTATTTCTTTAAATTTAAGGTTGGGGACAAATTCGGAATTTATGATTTTGATGGGAAAGAGATATTGAAACCTGAATATGTTGATTTAATTACACCCTATGAATTATTAAATCCAGCAGAAGGTGTAGTGCTAACTACAGAGCGTCTTGAAAAAGCACGATTTCTACTCAAAAAAGAGGACGAGGGTCTTTATGCACTCTTTAATAAAGAATTTCAGCCTTTGAGCGAGCACATTTTTGAAGATCCACGTTATGAAGAAGCGGTAATATTTGATCCAGAAACCTTTGATGAAATCCCTGGTTTTAAGGATAAAATAACAGGTCAGTTTATATTCCCTAATCAGCTCAAGGAAGTAGTTATAACATTAGCAGAAGATTCAATTCAGAAAAAACGCCATTTTTTTAAGTTGATGATTGATGGTCAATATGGACTATATAATTTTGATGGAAAAGAAATTGTGTCAGCTGAGTGGGATGATTTTGAATGCATTCAACAATTTAATCAATCATATTGGGTGGGTTATAAAAATGGGCTAAAAACAATTTTGGATTTCCGAACAGGCAAAGTCCTCTCTCCCGCTTTTGAAATCATTCTGAATCAAAATGAATGGCATAAAGAATATGAATATGACCTCTTGGGTAAAAACCGATACCTTTTGGGTAAAAGAAAGGGGCAGGAAATAAAATTTGCACTCTGCGATGAAAATTTCAAACAGCTAACTGATTATATCTTCACTGAGCCTCAGCCTAAAATAGATACAGTGATTACCTTTGATTCAGAGACCTTTGAAGAAATCAGAACAGTTTATGTTACAGAATATCCAGTTATTATTGTGCCCTATCATGATAAAGTTAAAAATACAATCGATTGTGCACTACGCTTAGTTGTCGATGGTAAATTGGGTTTATATGATTTCTATGGGAAGGAGCGAGTAGCTCCCAATTGGAATGAACTTGAATATGATCCAATTGCTGAAGCTGTAATGGTAACTAAAGATACTCTATTCGGTATTTTTGATCTCAAAACTCATCAATTTTTAGAGTCTCCTGACTATAAACATGTGCGCATAGGCAGAGATCAAAATGGGCTATTGATTGCTTTCAAGAAAGAGCATCTGTGGGGGCTCAAAACCAATGACCATCTGATTTTCCCACCTCAATACACAAATCTAAAATTACTCCAACTTGATGATAATAAATATCTAATAGCTTATCAAAAGAATGGAAAATGGGGCATTCGAGATCTAAAACAGGAGCTCTCTACAGCAGAATTTTCCAAGTATCGGCATTGTAATGAAATGCCTATAGTTTTTGTATCTAAAGATGGTGAGAAATATGCAATGTTTCATAAAGAAGATGGTCTAATCTCTGATTTTGAATTCATTGAAGCAGAACAATTTGCACCACCAATAGAAGTCGAACCTGAGCCTATTTCTATTCCTTCTGATCAATCTAGTTCTGATTCATTAACATATGATGATGATTTATATGTTCGTTATTTGTATGTGCCTAAAGCATTCTGTTATTTTAGTAAAGCCTCTAAGTCCAAAGGATTCATTGCAGCCAAAGCACCACAGATATTTAATCTGTATGATAATAACGGTAAACAAGTAAAAGGAACAGGTTCTTTCCGATATATGGAATATCTAAATTGTGGGAATCAAGGAGGTGTAGAAATTATATATCGCGACCAAAGATATGAATATATCAAAGCACAAACTGATTTTGGCAAATGGGCATTATTGGATGCAAATGGGCAAGATTTAACTAAGGCAATTTACTATGATATTTATATAAAAGATGATGCGATTTATGTGGTCAAGGAGAAAGATGCTGAGGCGGTTAAGTATATGGAGCTGGATGGGACGAAATATCATTAAGTGTACCCCATTTGGAGCAAAAATTAAGTAAGTAGATAGCCACTTCACTGAGCCCTGCTGTAGCTCTGTTTTTGATTTTGCAGCGGTATAAAAAACATCAAATTGCAGCAGCGTATTTTAATGCGTCGTCATAAAAATATCAATGCACCGTCGTAAAGAAGAATCTTTTATTGGCGCAGGGCTACCTAGACAGCTCTGCTCTTATATATTCTCTAAAGCTTTTTGAATTAGAAGTGATTAAAAAATGTTTTGTTGACAAAGCACTACAACTTCATTGATTAAAAACAAAAATATGGAACTAAAATCGTAATTTGGCGGAATAGAGAATAGATTGCTTAAAAAATCTCAATATAACTTTTCCAACTTACCCAATCTATTCCGTTCTATTAATCAGTTGTTAACTTAATCAAATTATGGAAACAGTAAAAAATACATTGTCATCAGCGCAACTGATGCAACTTGAAGACAAATACGGAGCTCATAATTATCATCCACTTCCAGTGGTTCTAGCTAAGGGAGAAGGTGTACTTGTATGGGATGTAGAGGGTAAAAAATACTATGATTTCTTATCTGCTTATTCTGCAGTTAATCAAGGACACTGTCACCCTAGAATTATCAAGGCATTGACTGAACAAGCTCAACAATTGACCTTAACCTCTCGTGCGTTTCACAATGATGTATTAGGTGTGTACGAAAAATATGTCACAGAGCTTTTTGGTTATGATAAAATTCTACCCATGAATACAGGTGTAGAAGGTGGTGAAACCGCTAATAAATTAGCTAGAAAGTGGGGATATATGAAAAAGGGAATTCCTGAGAATCAAGCTAAGATTATTTTTGCACACGGCAATTTTTGGGGACGTACCTTAGCTGCAATTTCTACTTCTGATGATCCAAGTTCTTTCAAAGGGTTTGGTCCTTATATGCCTGGTTATGAACTAGTTCCTTACAATGATATTCCTGCACTTGAAGAAGCACTCAAAGATCCTAATGTAGCTGCGTTTATGGTGGAGCCTATTCAAGGAGAAGCTGGAGTAGTTGTTCCTGACGAGGGATATTTGGCTGCAGTTCGTCGTTTGTGTACAAAATATAATGTCTTATTTATTGCAGATGAAGTACAGACAGGAATTGCTAGAACTGGTAAATTATTAGCGACTGACTATGAAGATGCTCGTCCTGATATCTTAGTCTTAGGTAAAGCCTTGTCTGGTGGTGTATTTCCTGTTTCTGCTGCTTTGGCAGATGATGAAATCATGCTTTGTATCCAACCGGGAGAACATGGTTCTACCTTTGGAGGTAATCCATTAGCTTGTGCAGTTGCTATGGCTGCTTTGGAAGTTGTGAAAGAGGAAAAACTAGCAGAAAAAGCCTTTCACTTAGGTGAGATTTTCCGTGAGCGTATGCAAAAAGAGCTGGTAGAAGTCTCTGATTTAGTGACTTTGGTTCGTGGACGTGGTTTATTAAATGCGATTGTTATTAATGATAGTCCTGATAGTTCTACCGCTTGGAATATTTGTGTAGAATTGTCTAAAAATGGCCTTTTGGCGAAGCCAACTCATGGTAATATCATTCGTTTTGCACCACCTCTAGTAATCACAGAAGAACAATTGCATGAGTGTTGTGATATTATTAAAAATACAATTCTGAACTATCAGAAATAATTGATTGTTTTTAGATATATTGATGAAGAAGGAGTATTTTTAGGAATTACTCCTTCTTTTGTTTTTGAAGTACCGACAATTAAATATAGAATAGATGAAAATCTGTAAGCTCATTATACAAGATTATCAACAGTTTAAAGATTTAGAGATTGATTTGACTTATCCTAAAGGACATTCTAAAGCAGGACAGCCTTTGGATAAGGTTTGTTTTATAGGCAAGAATGGAGCTGGGAAAAGTACATTGCTGAGAATAATAAACTCTTCATTACTCTTAAATCAAAGAAAAGAAAACTGCCTAACAATATCTAACAAACATTTAAGCAAACATTTTATATCTAACTCTTTTGATTTTCAATCTTATGTAGATAACGGTACTCATGATATATTAATCCATAGTATTTCTGAAGGAGATTCATCATATACATCCTTTGATTTACCTAAAACTAGTCTTGCAGAAGCTCAAAAACTGCTAGATGATCAAGAGAAAAAGAATTATCAAGTTAATATTTCAGAAGTCACTAATTTTTGGAATCGACTAATTTATCTAGAGAATGAACGACAAAGAGTATATACTAATCTTTTAACTCAAGAAGAGAACCAAAACAAAACAGTTGCTCAATTAAATAAGGAATTCAATGAGCAATATCCAATGATATTAGAAGGTCTTGCAAAATTATGGGATAGTATTCTAGATGAAGCAGGACTCAAGTTAGATATAGAGAATAAAAAAGTACCAGTCCATCTCAACGAAAACTTAGAAGTTTATATCAAGAATAAATATACAGATGAACAAGTTAAATACAATCAACTCAGTACAGGAATTCGCAATTTCATCTTCAGAATTGGGCATATTTATGCACTCTATTTTAATAGAAAAGTAGATAATGGTTTCTTACTGATAGATGAACCTGAGACAAGTTTATCGCCTAATTTTATGTATGATTTAGTAGAGAAATATTGTAGCATTGCTAAAAATTCTCAAGTATTTATGGCAACGCATAGTTCTATTATTGCCAGTCAATTTGAACCCTGTGAGCGTATCATTTTAAAGTTTGATGAGCAAGGTCATGTCACTGCAAGAAAAGGGAGTTCTCCTATTGGTGATGATCCAAATGATTTGTTACGTAATGATTTTGATGTGAAAGATTTGCATGGAAAAAAAGGTTTAGAGGCTTGGAATAGATATGTCAAATTACATGGTTTGATTAAAAATACAGAAGACACAGAAGATAAGAATAATTACATCCAAGAATACCTAGAAATTGGTAAACGTTATAATTTTGGTTCACCACAACAAGGCATTTCCTAAATGAAGTTTTTGTCAAAAAGCAATCAAAATATCCAAAAAGTAACAAGCCAACAACTTTCATATTCAAAAGTAAGTGATCGTTCTGAAATTAAACGTTTATTATCGGATGATCAAAAAGGCTTTTGTGCTTATTCAGAATGTTATATTACTGAAATTCACTCTCCACACATAGAACATTTTGATGGACGATTAAAAAATACAGATGAGGATAATTATAAAAATTGGTATTTATGTTTGGCTCATATGAATTTGAGTAAGCCTAAAAAAATTGATCCATATTTACCAATACTTAATCCGCAAGATCCTGATTTAAAAGAACATGTCATTTATGATAAAAAAGCACATTTATACTACTCTAATCCTCTAATAGAAACGGCAATAAATCTGATCAAATATTTAGGAATGAATAAGCCTGAATTGGTAGAAATACGTAGAAAACATGTTGAACGAATTAAATCTATCTTTGATGTTGCTGATGAAAGTTTGAAACAATATTTAAAAAATCATAAACAAGAGTTGAGTTATATCACAGCTTTGGAAGCTGAATTTGATACTGATTTCAGTGAGTTGAGTTACTAGATGAATAAAATTTTAATGGATCAAAAAGCAAAACATACACATCTCATTCGTGAAAAAGCCTATGCACTCGGCTTTGATTTTGTAGGTATCTCACAGGCAAAAGAACTCACAGAAGAAGCCCGCCAACTAGAACGCTGGCTCAACCAAGGTATGCATGGACAGATGGGATATATGGCAAATCATTTTGAGAAACGAATTGATCCAAGAAAGTTAGTAGAAGGTGCAAAAACGGTGATTAGTCTGATGTTTAATTATCATAATGATGAGCAGCAGAAAGACCCTGAAGCACCCAAGATTTCGCAGTATGCCTACGGCAAAGATTACCATTATGTGGTCAAACACAAGCTGAAGGAATTGCTGAAATACATACAAGCAGAAGTGGGAGAAGTACAAGGACGCTGCTTTGTGGATTCTGCACCTGTTTTGGAACGGGACTGGGCAAAACATAGCGGTTTGGGTTGGATTGGAAAAAATACTTTGTTAATTACCCGCAAAAAAGGCTCTTTTTTCTTTTTAGCTGAGCTAATTATTGATCTAGAATTGGAAACAGATCACCCCATCAAGGATTATTGTGGGCGTTGTACGCGCTGTATTGATGCCTGCCCTACGGATGCTATTGCGCAAGAAGGTTATTGGATGGATGCCTCCAAATGTATTTCCTATTTGACCATTGAGTTACGCGAAGAAATTCCAAATACCTTCAAAAATCAGTTTGAAAATTGGATGTTTGGATGTGATATTTGCCAAGATGTCTGTCCTTGGAATCGTTTTGCCAAACGCCACCAAGAGCCTGATTTTGAACCACACCCAGATCTACTAGAAATGACTAAGCAAGACTGGGAAGAGATCACCGAAGAAGTCTTCAGAAAGGTATTTAAAAAATCACCTGTTAAGCGTACTAAGTATAAAGGACTATTGAGAAACATTAATTTTTTAAAAGATGGATAATACACTACATCCAAAAGAGACAGAACATTTAGTTTCTCTGCTCCAAAACGATAACAAACATAATGTACACCTAGGTTTAACCATCTTGAGTGGTCTTAAAAATCTGCCTAAGGCTTGTATTTTAGCACTTTTTGAACTGGCAAGTCTCGCGGTAGAACTTAGCCAAGAGGATATCAAATTTAGAATGCTTACAGACTATGATCTCTTGGCTTACGATAATTATGCCCTTGCAAAAAAATTATTAGCCAAACAATATAGTAGAGAGAAAACAGAAGCTTACCTCAAGGGATTCAAATCTATACATTTAGGTAGAAACCATTTTTCGACAAGTAGAGAAGATTGTACCAAACGCTATACTGATTATCGTGAAGTAAAATACTTTTTTGAGCCTTTGATTCATCAATATAAAAACTGGCAAAACGAAACCGTTTATGCTTGTTATCAGTACATATTTCCTAGCGATACTGGCTCTAGAGGGTTAGGATTACCTCTTCGTTTTTACAAAGATTATGATCGAACGTTATCTAGTGTAGAACTAAACCATGTTTTGTTAATGTTGGAACCCGTTATTCGGGCAAATCCTCAGCATTTTTATGCTAATGTTTTAATGGGTTTTAGCTTACAGAGGTTTGGTGAAGATAGTAAGACCAAAGACGCCATATTCTTTTGGGAAAAAGCATTAAAAACTGCTCAATCATTTGATTGGGATACTAAAAATAAGCTGAGCCAAGATACTAAAAATCAACTTACACAACTGTATAGTTATGGGCATTCTAATCTCATTTTAGAATACGTAGATCATGTATCTATTAGTTATATTTATCGTAGAATATGTTTGGCTTATCATAGTCTAAAACAGTTTCAGCAAATGGAGCTTTATGCTAGAGAAGCCCTCAAAAAAACAGCAGAAGATATTAATACACCTTATTATCTTTTAGGTTTTTATTATTACCAATATGGACAGCATGACCAAGCCATTCCTTTATTTCAAAAAGGAATTGATTTTTACCAAAAGAAACATCATTTATACAAAAAACATCCTAGTAGTTCACGCCTTTTGTACAACACGAGCCAAATGAGCCAGTATCTAGCTGGTATATACATCAATAACAAGGAAAACGTAGAAAAAGCGATGCAAAATTATGGTTTAAGTGCTCGTCTCTATGCTAAACTTAGTCCAGAACATCCTCAATTGCAAGCTATTTTGGTTCGTCAGTTAATTATTGTCATTCATATTTATAAAGATTATTGGCAAGCTCAACATTTGATTGATAAATTGCGCAAAGCCAATAAATATCATCCTGCCATTCAAAAATATAAACACATAATTAAGGAGAAAACACGTTTTTCTTAGTCTCTCTTTTCTAGAGAAAGCAAAAGCTGATGTAGCAAATTATTTTTTTCTTGCCTAGCCTTATATTCCTTCTCAATTGGAGTTCCTTTCAGTCCCAAATAACGCAAATTAGGTAATTGCTGAATAAAATCGGGAAGTTCTTGAATCGGATTATTTTCTAATTCTAAAAATTCTAGCTGATCCAACTCACCTATACAATTAGGGAGGCTTCTCAAATTATTGTTACCTAAATGCAGATAGCGCAGTTGCTTAAATTCGGCAAGAAATGGAGGTAAAGTGTTAAATTGATTATTATACAAACGTAACTCCAATAATGCCGAAAACTCCTGTAAAGATGCTGGCAAATATTTCAATTCAAGATATGATAAATTAATAAATTCAATGGCCGTTCCCCAGTCTTTGGTAAGCAGATGGTGATAACGTATAAGTGGTGTCCCCAGTAGAGAAACTCGAACAGACATATTCTCAAAACCACTAATTTTCATCAATTTAGGATTATTATTTAGATGCACATATTCCAAATCTGGAAACTTAGAACTATCAATACTTATTTCTAATAATTCACTACTAGATAACTCTATACGTTCTAAACTCATAACTTTCTTAGGTGCCAAAACTATGTCTTGAATAGGATTGGAAGATAATAATAATACTTTCAAATCTTCCAATTCCTCAAAACTGTGGGGCAGTGCTCTCAACTGATTCCCTCTGAGATCTAAGCGATTTAGGTTTTTTAATTTTCCAATCCCTTCTGGAATCTCTTCCAAGGTATTATATGCTAGATTCAAATAATCTAAACTAACAATATCAAAAACAACCTTTGGAAAGTCTCGAAAAGCACAATACATTAGGTCTAGACTCTCTAAATTTTTTAACTGACCCAAGGATTTTGGAACCTTAGATAGAGTTGGATTAAATGCTAGATTGAGTCGTTCTAAATTAGATAACTCCCCAATGACTTCAGGTACACAACAGAAGTTATTTTCCTGGAGGAGTAAATCTTTAAGCTGCTGAAGTAAGATGAAGTTTTGTGGTAGATCTTCTAACCTGTTCCTGGATAAATCTAGTTCTTCTAGGTTAACACAATTACTAATTTGTAAATCTGCATGGATTTGTTCCATCTGATTGTCCGCTAAATTCAAATGGATAATCTGTGGTAAAGCTGGTATTTTTTTAATCTGACATTTTCGCAAACGCAGTTGACGTAAGTATTTAAATTCTATCCAAGAAGAAGGAATCATCTTAAGTTGAGGATAATCAACCAAAGTAATATCTTCCAACATTTTTAGATGACGAATACTATGCAAAAGTTTTAATAGGCGTTGTTCAAATTGTTGTTTTTTTCGTAGACTCCCTCCAGTATAATAAAAAGGTTCTAGCCATAGTCTACGAATACTAAATAGCTCAACTAATGTGGTTTCTGTAATATGAAAACTTACCTGATTATTATCTGCAATAATTTCTTTATCTATGTCCAATAAATTAATATCATGCAAAAAGCGGATTAGCTTGTACCAAGGTTTTATCAATTCTATTGAAGAAATAGATTGAGCCATTGCTACCGTAAATGCCAAAGTGATGTTAACAGGATCACCTGTTTGGATTAAATTTTGGAGTTGTTCAAGTTCCTCTCTCGTAGGTTTCATTCTTACAAATTTAAGGATATATCTGACTATTTGAGTAAAAGGATAAAAGTCATAAAAATGTCAATGTACCATCATATAATAGTAAAAAGTTTAAAGGTTTCTGTATTTTTACAGCCAAATTAGCATTATTACCATAATCTATCTATGCAACTTTCAGTCATTATTGTCAACTACAACGTTCAGTTTTTTTTGGAACAAGCTCTACTATCTGTGCGCAAAGCTGCAGAGAAGGTTGAGACTGAAGTTTTTGTGGTAGACAACAATTCTGTAGACGATTCTGTAGAAATGGTTCGCCAAAAATTTCCTGAGGTTAAGCTCATTGCCAATAGAAATAATGTTGGTTTTTCTAAGGCCAACAACCAAGCAATTGAATTGTCAACAGGAAAATATATTTTGCTACTCAATCCAGATACTGTAGTTCGAGAAGATACTTTTGAAAAAACAGTCGCTTTTATGGATGCCCATCCAGAAGCTGGAGGATTGGGAGTCAAAATGATTGATGGAACTAGTAAATTTTTACCGGAATCGAAGAGAGGCTTTCCCTCCCCTGCGGTAGCTTTCTACAAAACATTTGGTTTCTCTAAGCTTTTTCCCAAGTCCAAACGCTTCAATCGTTATCACTTGGGCTACTTAGATAAGGACAAAAATCATGAAATCGATGTACTCTCAGGTGCTTTTATGTTCATGCGCAAGAGTGTTTTAGACAAGATTGGTCATCTTGACGAGACCTTCTTCATGTATGGTGAGGATATAGATCTTTCTTACCGAATTGTAAAAGCTGGTTATAAGAACTATTACTTTGCAGATACCACAATCATTCATTACAAAGGGGAAAGCACTAAAAAAGGAAGCTTGAATTATGTCAAGACTTTCTATAATGCAATGATAATCTTCGTACGCAAGCATTTTCAAGGTGGGAGTGCCAACTCTTTTGTTCTGCTCCTAAAGCTGGCTATTTATTTTCGGGCATTACTGACCCTTGCTTCCAATTGGGCAAAACGCCTCGCTTGGCCAATTTTTGATGCAGCTTTGATCTTTGGAAGCTTATTTTTGCTAAAAGAAGTTTGGGAAGTTCTACATTTTGATAATCCAACTTATTATGATTTACAACCTGAGTTGGTTTATCTCAACTTTCCCTTATATACACTACTTTGGATAGGAATGATTTATCTCAGAGGTGGCTATGACCGCTTAGCTCGTCCTATTCATCTTATTAGTGGCATTTGTATTGGATCTTTTGTTATTGCTGCTGTTTATGGTTTCTTGCCGATTCATCTACGTGCTTCTCGTATGTTGATTATCTTGGGAACAATGACCACACTGATCAGTCTACTAGCTGTACGAAGCATCTTTGCTTTTCTGCGAAAAGGGTCTTTCAGTTTGGCTCCTGAAACTAACCGAAATCTTATCATTGTTGGTGAGCAAGAAGAAGCGAAACGTGTATTGAATCTACTGTACCAAGTCCAAGCAGATATCAACTTTATTGGAGTGGTCTCTACAGATGATGAAATGCAAGATCGAAAAAACTATCTGGGTAGTTTGCGTCAGCTAAATGAGATTACACATATCTACAAGGTCAATGAGATTATCTTTTGTGCTAAGGATTTATCTTCTGAACGAATCATGTACTGGATGACAAAGCTTGGTGCTGACCTAAACTACAAGATCGTACCTGAACAGAGTGATAATATAATTGGTTCTAATTCTAAAAATACTGCAGGTGATCTTTATGCTATAGATATCAGTTTTCAGATTAGCCATAGTATTTCCAAACGTAATAAACGAGTGCTAGATTTTGGCTTAGCTTTTTTGGTTCTTCTACTTTATCCTTTGCTAAGTTTATTGGTTCGTCATAAATTAAGTTTGTTGAAAAACTGTTTTCAAATCTTATTAGGGAAAAAGACTTGGGTAGCCTATCATCCTACTCAGCAACAATTCAAAAATCTACCTCCACTACCTGTTGGTATTTTGAGCCCCTTAGATGGTTTGAAATTTAAGCCTAATGATCCTTATACCATCCACCGATTGAATCTTTTTTACGCAAAAGATTATCAAATTGGTACTGATTTGGATATTATTTGGAAAAATTTTAAACTTTTAGGCCGTCCTATAATTTCCTAAGAAAGGGAGAATTTAACTGTGGTAAACTATGGCAAACATCTTCAAAAAAAGTTGGCTCAAAATAAACTAGAGGAAGCTACAACAAGAGCATCTAGATAGTTAGAGCTTATCTCAGTAACTTTCTGGCCAATAAATTATTTTTTACTTTCAACAAAGCTAACTACAAAGGACTCTACAGAGCTAACTTGTTTCTTTCTCACAAGACCTAAGTCAAATATTTTTTTTTATTACAGACTATTTAGGTAAAACTTTAAAAATAAGATCGTATTTTGTTGTTTAGCTTAGCGCAAATCCATGGATACAGCAACATATATAACATATAGACATTTATACCATCCTAAATTACCTCTAAATACCCTTGAGTTCCTAAAAACAGAACTAAAACTGGGGAATAAGCATGTTATTGCTAATTTGGATCAAGATGCCTTTGCAGCCACTGCTCTACTGCTAAAGCATGTCCATTTAGTTTGCCATATACATCCCTCCTCTGAGGAACACTCAGCTATAAAAAAGACATTTGTAAGTAATACCAACTTTATTATTTCTGTAGGTGAACCACAAAAAACAAATCTAGACAATGATGCTATTGATTGTATCTTGATTGGAAATAACTTTGTGGATTATACTCCTGAAACATTGAAAGAAGAGTGCAAGCATATTGCACGTCTCAACTCTTTTGTCTTGATTATCAATCACAAAATTAGCCTTGACTCCTCTCCTTTTGCTAAAGCATATAACGACTTCATACAACGTTTTTCTACAACAGGAGTAGAAGAATATAATAGGATTATTCCAAGAAATGCCTTGGATAAATTCTATCAAAATGGTTATGAACAAAAACAGTTTCCCAACCAACAACGATTTGACTTAGAAGGAATTACAGCATACTACCTAAGTTCTAAAACAGCCTTAAAACCAGAGCATCCTCAGTATCAGTTTGCCCTCAAAGCACTCAAAATCTTGTTCTACCAATACCAAGAAAACGGACAAGTACACTTAGAATATCAGACCTTTATTTATTTTGGGTTATTCAATAAATATGTACCTGCAATCTCTTTGCGAAAAAGTATGTTTTTTAATTTTCTACGGCCTTTTGCTTTTGGTTTTTACATTTTAGTAAAAATGAATATTTATCTACTGAAAGGTATTTATACGATCAAGGAAAAACTATTTCCTAAACGTAGTAAGAGAAAAAATTAGCAGAGAGTGAAGGATTCGAACCCTCATCTCCGAATTATGAGTACGGAATTCTTCCTTTTGAACTAACTCTCTGCCATATACCGAGGGAGGGGTAAATCATGTGAAAAAATGCCCTGTCAAACGTAATAATCAAGACTCAGTTTCACTAAAAACTTAGAAAAATCTACCCAACTGGATCAACTGGACTATATACAAAGAACGACGAAAACCCCAAAGGGCTCTGCGAAGCAAACCTATCTATAAAAAGGCTGCTTGAATTATTCTATAACTAATTATGTCCACCTACTTACTTACTTACTTACTTACTTACTTACTTACTTACTTACCAATCAATAACCTTATAATTTTTGTACAATTTGCCAAAATGCAACTCCCCACGAATACCATCTAAGATGGGCGCATAAATCCGTGCAGTTGCATCTTGAAGATCTAAAGGCGGAAAAAAACCACGTGCAATACGCTTTTCTTCAATTTGCGGAGGATTTCCAGAAGAAACCCAACCTACATCTACACTATTCATATAAATTTGATCTCGTACATAATCTGATGCAGAAGTTCGTGTCATCATATTCAATGCAGCTTTGGACATATTTGTATGTGGATGCGTAACTTTCTTTCCAGGATAAGAAAATTGTCCTTCAGAAGAAGTTACATTAATAATAAAACGTTGAGGAAAGCTTGATTTTTTCATCAGACTTCGTAGACGACTATTCAAAATGAATGGTGCAGTTGTATTGATAAGCTGTACTTCCAAAAACTCCGTTGTAGATACTTCGTCCAAGTTTAATACCCAACTATTGACAGGCCGTAAATCCACTTGCTGACCAAAGCGATCCCGTTTTCCTTGTGGAAAATGAGCAGAAACAGGTTTGTGCTGTAGTTCTGTCTGCATCTTTGGCAGTGAAACCTGATATTCTGCACGATTTTCTGCTAAAATCGACTGTATATTAGGATTTAGATACTTTGATTCTTGTTCTTGTTGGAGTTCTTTGCTAAAGAAGGCTGCAGGATATTTTATTGTTTGTGCAGCATTATTAATAATAATATCTAAAGCCTCTAACTCATGTTTTAGATGCTTTGTAAAGCGTTCTACAAGTTGAATATCCCTAAAATCTAGCCCATAGATCGTTAGACGATCCTTCCACTCCTCAAAATCAGGCTCTCGCTCATAGTTGAGTGCTGCACTCACAGGAAAACGCGTTGTTGCAATTACTCTTGCACCATCACGAAGCAATTGAATAGCAGTATGATATCCAATTTTGATTCGTGCACCTGTGATTAAGACAACTCTTCCTTTCAGATCTGCTCGTTTTTTGCGCTGTTCATAATTGTATAGAGCACATTTCGGACACAAACGGTGATAAAAATGGTGTACTTTTCGGTAGGTATCTTGACAAGCATAACATTCAATAGGTTTGTCTAATTTTTCGGCTAAAAAATCATCTTTTTCTACTCTCCTTCCCTTGACAATACCTGTTTTCTCTTGTAAATATCGATTGTTGTGTATCTTGGGAATCTTTTCTTTCTTGGGTTGAACTTGATACTCGGGCTCTGTCCTTACCTGAACACGTTTAGCCTGTTTCTGTTTCCGATATTTCTTAGCAATATCTGAGATAGCATTCTTAAAACGTCCTAATTCTGGTACACGTTCGGGATGCTTCATCACCATATCCAAGACTCGTAGACAGGCATCCCACTCCTCTTCTGAGAAACGGTATTTCCAAGTTTTCTCTTTATTCTCCATGATAAGTATAATTGTTAGATGATCTCTATATCCTGTAATATGTTCACAAACGGAAATTAGTGTAAAAAAATAAAAGAATCAACGAACCAAGGATCAAAATTTTACTTAGTGAAAGGTTGAATAGTCTATATTTAGAAGTTATCTAAGAATTAAGTTTAATCCAGAAATTTGGATAATTTTAAACAACTTCTTATATAAAGCACAAACCTTTTGCTTTGCAAAACACTTCAAGGTTCGCTTTGTGCCAATGAAAAAATATAACTCCAAATTTTAGACATGTCCTTATCTTTTTGGACAGCCCCTGATACTACTGACCTTTTCAGGTTTCAAAAAAATCATGATCAAGAATTGTTTCCAACGATTTCTTAGCCCCCCAAACACCAAAATCAAATTTATTGACATCTGTGTTTAGTGAAATCGATATCTATATTAAGTTCCAACTAAACCTCTACGACCAAAAAAACTTCTTTGAAGCTAGCAAAACGGCATTTATAATAAAGTCTTGCAAATTAGAATTTTTTTTTTAGCTAAAAATAATTATTATTGCATCGTATCAAAATCTAAATGATCGGATTGAGTTTATTCCCATCTTAAATTAAAAAATACTGCTACGAATGAACGTGATAAAAATAGCCATTATTTTGGCTTTAGGCGGATTGTCAGTGTGGTTTGGACTATGGCTGAAGGATAGTGTAAGTGCTCCTATTGAATTTAGAGCAGAACGTAAAGCGCGTGAAGATCAAGTTCGCAAAAAATTAGAAACCATAGCACACCTACAAAAAATGCACAGAACGTTGACTGAACGTTTTGCATCAGACTTTGATAGTCTCAAACAAGTATTGACAACGGATACATTCTATCTAGAGTTAACCTTCGGGGATGTTTATGATACAACACAAGCTGTTGAGACTGTAATTGATACTTTGTTATCTGTTGATTCTCTACAGAGTTACCTACAACAAAATGTAGATGGTTTCACAAGCATTGATGATTTCTTCTCCACAATCCAAGATGTACCAAATTCTGAAAACTATCCTGGTTACCAAGCAGGAACAAGAGATATTAGAGAACCTTTGATTATTAAGTGGACTATCATTGATACCGTTAAACGTCAACAAAACAATTATGTAGAAGACAATACAGTAGATACATTGATCCGTATAGGTAATGCTCCTAAAGGTCAATATACTGTCAAGGTTAATGCAACATCTGATATTATTTATAATATAGAAATCAAAACAGGGATTTCTATTGTAGATATTGCTAAAACACCTATATCTGAGAAAGGATATAGTACTTACACAGTAATTGGATCTGTTAATACTTTAGGTGCAGCAGCTGAAGCTGGGCTATCTGCTGAGGAAAATGCTTCTATCCAAAAATACAGTATCTTTAAAGAAACTTATGAACCAACCAAAAAAGAAGAGGTAAATAACAGTGTTCAGACACTTTTAGGCTCTCGCAAGGAAATACAAACAGGATTAGGTGAGGTTACATACAAAATTGTCAATACAGCCAATGTAACAGATAGTATTACACGTATTGATGAAGGTACCGAAAAAATTGAGACTGCCTTGAAGAACATCTCAGAAGGATCTAAATTAGATCGTAAATTAGTAAGTGATTTCAAAACAGGGGAATTGAATCGTGAGATTTGGGTAGCTGCTGATGGTCAGATTTGGTGCCGTAAAAATAATGATAAGAACTCCGAGTTGATGCGTTTATATGCTACAGATGACAGTGGTTCTAAAGAATTCCTTTGGTTGGATGAACAAGGTAAAGTATGGAAGGGTCAACCTATCGCTGATGATGGAAAATCTGAAAAACGCTATTGGATTCATGCAGCAGGCGAAAAAGATTTTGAATTGTTAGCTGGTGAAGCAATTGTAGAAGGTACAGATTCTATGATGGGTCCATCTTTTGAAGTACGTACATTCATTGGGTTCTACATGGAACAATTTGATGATCGTTATGCATTATATGATTCAGATTATGCACCATTGAACAAAAGAAAAATTGGTAATATTAAAAAACCCAATAATACATCTGGTAATTGGTAGATATTATTCACAGCTTTTTTGAAGAAGATTTTAGTACACATCATACAACTAACCTATCTATCCTACTTGGGATCGATAGGTTATCTTATTTGGTGAGTTCGGTTGATGATCAAGTATTGGCATTGCGTACTTATCGCTTCACCGATAATTCTCAAAAAATAGATCGTATACTGCGTCATTTGTTTACAGAGGAACTGAGCTTACGTAAAAAATTTAAAAAGATATATATTGGTTTGTGGAACGCAGATATGACACTTGTTCCACAGCAATTTTACCAAAAAAGTAGCCAACGCAACTATCTTGAAGCCTTGATGCCCACCAAAGATCTAGAAGAAGTATTCTGTGATTTTATCCCAAAACTAGATGCACACAATGTCTATAAATGTGATCAAAAAATTATAAAAGCCTTTCAAATACATTATCCTGATGCACAAATTTGTCATGCAACTTCGGGACTAATTGAACATTATTCCAAATTAACTACCGCCAAGGCTCGTCAGGTCTTTGTTAATCTTTATTCAAACCAGATGGGGATCTGTGTCTTTGATAAACATAAATTGCTTTTGAATAATACGTTTTCAGTGCAAAGTTCTAACGACTGTCTGTACTATATTCTTTTGGCATATAAGTCCTTGGCATTACGTCCAAAATCGGATCCTATTTTTCTCTCTGGAGGATTTCTACAAGCTTCTCAACTCTATGATACGGTCTATAAGTACATACAGGAAGTAGCTTTTTTAGAACGTCCTGATTATTATACATTCAGTGAAAAATTGAAGGAAAAAACACCTTCTCATTTTTATATTGATCTCTTTGGCTTGAAATTATGCGCATCATAAGTGGTACCTTCAAAGGTAGAAGAATTAATCCTCCTCCAAATAATTGGAAAACACGCCCAACAACAGATCGAGCGAAAGAAGGGCTGTTCAATATTCTACAAAATGAAGTAGATTTAAGCTCTATTGCTGTACTCGATCTCTTTTCGGGAACAGGAAATATTGGCTACGAGTTTCTATCTAGAGGAGCTCAACAAGTTGATTTTGTAGAACGTTATGGAGCTTGTACTCTATTTATCCAACAAACACTCCAACAACTAAAGATCGAAGATCGAGCAGATATTCGCAAAACAGATGTTTTTAGGTTTCTAAAAAATTGTACACAACAATATGACCTAATTTTTGCAGATCCTCCCTATCATTTAAAACAAAGTCAGCAAATCCCTGATTTAGTTATAGAGAGGAAGTTGTTAAAAACTTCTGAAAGTTATCTAATAATAGAGCATGATAAGCGATTAAATTTTGAAAAACATACTAACTTTGTTCAACATCGTCAATATGGACAGAGTGGTTTTTCGTTTTTTAAGTAAAGAAGCTATCTTTACCAAGTTAAAAAAGTAGTAATGAAGCAACATTGGTGGAAAATACTAACCGTCATTTTATTATTTTATGTCTTAATTGCAGGGATGTTGATTCCTATACGAACAGGAATTATATCCGATGCTAAGGAATTAGAACTTACCATTGGAAAAAAGAATACAATTTTTGTTCAGACTTACAATACCCAATATGAAAAAGAAGAAGCTAAGGACATAAAAGCGCGTATCCGAATTGGAGAAAAGGAAAAGGGAAACGTAAAAGTAATCAATGCCAGTGCAATAGAAGTGATAAACAATCGAACGTTAAAAGTCGATATTGACCTACCTCCTATTCCTAGAGATTCCTTGCCAGCGCCTATGCTACAGATTGGTAGCCCTAAAAATGGGTTTATGTTTAGTGCAGTTTCTCTGTTGCTCAATAATAATCCTGATGCTAGCATAACTACTAATTTTCAAGAAATAGAAGCCTTACCTGAAGTGGACTATCTGTCCTTCCCTTTCCTAAATATATTAGAAGAGAGTGTACGAAACTTATACTATCATGTCCCTATGTGGTTTGGAATGATGCTTATCCTCTTAATTTCTGTTATACATAGTATACAAGCCCTTCGAGATCCAACCAATCCAGTACATGACATCAGAGCTCGTGCTTATGCTTCTGTAGGTGTATTATACGGCATTCTAGGCTTGGTGACAGGCATGCTTTGGGCACAGTATACTTGGGGCTGGTTTTGGACTTGGGATGTCAAACAAAATACTTCGGCTGTAGCACTATTGATTTATCTCGCTTACTTTGTCTTGCGTAGCTCCTTTGATGATGCTGATAAGCGCTCTAGAGTAGCTGCCATTTATAATATCTTTGCTTTTGCAATGCTAATTCCTCTTCTATATGTCATTCCACGTATGGTAGATAGCCTACATCCTGGAATGGGAGGAAATCCTGGGTTCAATAGTTATGATTTGGATAGCACCATGCGGCTAGTTTTCTATCCTGCAGTCATTGCTTGGATCATGCTAGGAATCTGGATATCTAGCTTAAAAATACGCCTAGATCGAGTAGAACAAAAAATACTTGATCTCGATTAATTTCAGTTTTTAACAAAATTATATTTGGGAAAATTATTTTTTTCTGAAAAAAATACCATTTTTATACTCACAATGAAAAAAATGCTTGTTACCTTGTGCTCGTTCTTGACAATAGAAATGTGGGCACAAACTCCAGCTGCTAAAAGTCCTGATTTTTTTGAAAGTACAGGAAAAATTTATGTAGTTGTTGGTGTACTCGCTATGATCTTACTAGGGATTATAGCATTTCTAGTAAGTCTAGAACGAAAAGCTAATCGTTTGGAAAAGATGAGCGATTGGGCTGAACAAGAAAACGATTAAGAATAGTTCGTGATTTTTAACTTTATTAAATTCTTTATGGGAATCATAAGAATTGCCTTTTCCTGATCAATGGTTATATTTAGCTTGTAAAAGGATGGATCCCCACTAATAATAAAGGATTCAATGCAGTTAATTTTTTACGTACAATAGTACTATAGTCTGTGAAGGTTTAGCTTTGCTGAGCACTTCGTGGTTTGCAACTAATTGATTATCAAGGTATAGTAATTTTATTACTTTTAATGCATGATTTAGTAAATCACTGATAATCAATTAGTAAAAAACAAAGCTTTTTAACTTTTTGCTTCGCAGAGCCCTTCGGGGTTTATGAAAAAGTATAAAAAGTCACGGACTATTAATAGTAATGAGTGATTGTATATTCAGTTTTCCTCCTTACTAAAATTAAACTATAGTGTATGACTCTCTAATAATCCACTAATCATTAAAAGTCGTATCCTATTAATTAATGACGAAGATATTTTAAAGTAGCTAACTGATTGCTGTACAAGTCATTGGAAACCAAAAATTGTAACTCTTTTATGTTCTCGTAGCTTCACTACGAAATAAAAAAAGACTGCTGTCTTGATTTTCATACACTTACTAGTCAATCTACGATCTATTTTTTGATGACTTCAACAATAAAGCGACATGTAGAGCATGATGTTTTGTATTTGAATATAACAACAGTCATGTCTATTATATAAATGAAGACTATTCGTGTTGACTGTTAATCAGTGATAGACTGATTAATTTTGACACTAAAAGTCTACTGTATTAAATAACCTTTTCTTATCAATTAACCTAATAAGACAATGGCTGATAAACACTACAGCTTTTTTAAAGGTGTTGAAAAAAACTTTGAGAAAGCAGCTCCTTTCACGGGGCTTAAAAAAGGCCTATTAGAGCAAATTAAAGCTTGTAATGCCGTTTTCCGTATGATGTATCCTGTAGAATTGGGAAATGGTGAAATCGAAGTAATCGAAGCGTATCGTGTACAACACAGTAATCACCGTCTACCAACCAAAGGTGGTATTCGCTATAGTACAGCAGTAAACCAAGATGAAGTAATGGCATTAGCAGCCCTAATGACTTACAAGTGTGCAATCGTAGATGTACCATTTGGTGGTGCTAAGGGTGGTGTTAAAATTGACCCTCGATCTTATACCGAAAGTCAATTGGAAGGTATCACTAGAAGATATACTACAGAACTAGTCCGCAAAAACTTTATTGGTCCTGGTTTAGATGTTCCTGCTCCAGATTATGGTACAGGTGCTCGTGAAATGGCTTGGATTATGGATACTTATTCTACCTTGAAGCATGGAGAAATTAATGCTGCTGGTTGTGTTACAGGTAAGCCTGTAAAACAAAATGGTATTCGTGGCCGTGCTGAAGCAACTGGTCGCGGCGTATTCTATGGTATTCGTGAAGCATGTTCTTATGCAGACGATATGGACAAATTGGGCTTAACCACAGGTTTACAAGGTAAAACTATGGTTATTCAGGGTCTAGGTAATGTAGGTTCTCATACTGGTTTGATCTCTCAAAAAGAAGGTGGTGTTAAAATTATTGGTGTAGCTGAATACGAAGGTTCTATCTACAAAGAAGATGGAATTGATATGGATACACTATTAGCATTCCGCAAAGAGACAGGTTCTATCATGGGATTCCCTGGTTCTACTTCTTTAGAGCATAGAGGATCTGCCCTAGAATTAGAATGTGATATCTTAGTTCCTGCAGCATTGGAAAACCAAATTAATATAGATAATGCAGCTAATGTCAAGGCAAAGATTATTGCTGAGGCTGCAAATGGTCCTGTAACTCCTGAAGCTGAAGAAATCCTATTGGAAAGAGGTTGCTTGATCATCCCTGATATGTATATCAACGCAGGTGGTGTGACTGTATCTTACTTTGAGTGGCTAAAGAACTTATCCCACATTCGTTTTGGTCGTATGCAAAAGCGTTTTGATGGAAACCGTTACGAAAAACTAATTGACTTGGTAGCTCAGCTAACAGGTAAAGAAATTGGAGATATTGAGCGCAATGTTTTAGCAAATGGTGCTGATGAAATAGATCTAGTTCGTTCAGGTTTAGAAGAAACCATGGTAGTAGCTTATCAAGGTATCCGCAAAACGTGGCAAGAGAATGAAAACATTCCTGATCTACGTACAGCAGCTTTTGTTTACTCTATTCGTAAAATTGGAAGCGATTATATGACTTTAGGTATCTGGCCATAAGTCTTACTCGTATATATCTAACAATACAAAATCATCCTGAATTTTATATTTAGGATGATTTTTTTTTGCCCTTTTTTGAGCAAAACTTACCATTCGGACATCCAAAGCTACCATTCGGACATTAGAGTATCAATCTTTGAATAGATTGGTTTACTTTTGGGCTGGAATTAATCGATCATTTACAAACTTGATAGTTCGTTGATCTCTTGATTTTTAGTCACTCCATCAAAGGGCTCTGCGAAGCAACAACCTACGAACTACTATAAATTTTAATCTAATTACAAATTAATGAAACACATTTTATTAGCACTTATGACCTTTTTGGTTACGGTTACAGTAAATGCGCAAGATAATTTCACCTCCTTAAGTGAAGCTTTATTATCTCCAGGAAAGGCTAAACATTTAGATCTTTCAGGGCAGGATCTGAAAGAGATTCCTAAATCAATTACTAAACTAAAAAATCTTGAGTATCTAGATATTAGTAATAATCAGCTTAAGGAAATTCCATTCTTCCTTACTGATTTAAAAAAATTAACTTTTTTAGATTGTAGTCACAATCAAATAACAGATGCAGATATTGTCCCTAGCCAACTAAAAAAACTCAAAGGATTAAGTCTCAGTCATAATCAACTAACAAAGATCACTGCTAATTTTCCTAATGTGGAAAACTTGTACCTAGAGAATAACCAAATCACGAAAATAGAGCTCTTACATTTCTGTAAAAACTTAAAATCTCTAAAACTTTCTGATAATCAATTGAGCTTTATAGACATTCCAGATGGCGAGTCCTTAGAGAATTTGAATTTATTGAATATCTCTAATAATGAGTTTGACAAAATTCCTTTTTTTGTGAATAACTCTGAAAAACTAACGTCTCTTTATGCTAGCGGCAATAAACTTAAATTTGTTCCTAACCTAAAGGATAAAGAGTATCTCTCTATTCTAGACCTAAGCAACAATCAAATTACTTTTATTAGTGATCAGGATAAGAATACAGTTGTTTTTGGAGATCGAATAAAATCCATCAACCTAAGCAATAATCAATTAACAATGATTCCTGAATCATTTGGGCAATTCACCAACCTAGAGAAAATCAATGTCTCTAAGAATAATTTTTCTGATGACGAAAAGGAAAAGATTAAGAAAATGTTTCCAAGTTTCCGACTAGAATTATAATTCTGACACCAGTTAACAAGGCATTCCCAAACAAATATAATATCATGGTCGACAGTTAGATGATTATTTAGTTCACAGAGCTATTCTACAACGAACATGGAAACAACTTCTCTGGATAGAGATAAAATAAATTATTTAAAATTGTTTAAATCCATTTTATGCAGTATATGTATTTATAGCGTTTTTTTGATAATAAGTAATAGGAAATTGATCCACACTAGGACAATACTTTCCTAAATCCAAATTACCTAGAAAAAGAAGTCTGAGAACATTCATCAAAATACTTATTTACCTTGAACCGCTTCCTAAAAACCCAAGCTGCATAAACCATAATTTCCCAAAAAACAGATAACATTAGAGAACTCCATACTTATTATCCCTTACAGGAAAACCCTTTATTCAAAAAATACTTACTCTAAAACCCTTTTGATTCCAAAGTCCTTAAAAGTGATTTTTAAGGACTTTTTTATTTGGTTGAGCATAAGCAATTGAATTTAGAATGTTAAATTACAGATCCATTATTATACTAATCCATAGTTAAAAGTAGAATTAAACTGATTCTGACAATGGATTGGTATTAAGACTAAAAACTCAAATTCCATGCTCTACAAAAGAATGCCAATAGAAATAGAAGCCCCCGAAGAAAAAGGCTATAATAATATCTTGTACAATCTAGCCGAAAGCTCTGTTCGAGACATTAAATTAGGCGATTTGAATATAGATTTATCTGAATTGATTTTGTGTTATGGAGAACATCGAGGTGACTTAGCATTGCGTAAAGCAATCGTTCAGAATTTTGAAACACTGAATCCTAAGCAAGTTTTAATTTGTCCAAGTGCAGCCACTGCCCTATTCATCATCTCCACTACTTTATTGAGTTCGGATGATCATCTGATTGTCTTACGTCCCAATTATGCGACTAATCTAGAAACACCACGTGCTATTCAGTGTGAAATGGATTTAATAGAATTAGATTTTGATACTGATTTTGATTGGACAGTACAACAGTTTCAAGACAAAATTAAACCCAATACCAAGCTGATTAGTATTACCAATCCACACAATCCAACTGGAAAGGTCTATACTCCTAGTCAAATCCAAGCTTTGATAGATTTAGCTAAAGCTAATGATGCCTATCTCTTAGTAGATGAAACCTATCGGGATTTATATTTTCAGCAAGATTTCCATGATCCATTATATACTGCTGCACTAGATCCTTGTGTAATTTCTGTAGCTTCTGTGTCTAAGGCTTATGGCACTCCAGGAATTCGGATTGGATGGTTGATCAATCAAGATCCTAAGCTGATGGAAGACTTTTTGGCGGCTAAAGAACAGATTATTATTAGCAATTCTGTAGTCGATGAAGCAATTGCCTTGCATGTTCTACAAAATCGTCCTCAGTTGCTAAAACCTGCTCATGCACATATTCACCAAAACTTCCAAATTGTGAAGCATTGGCTCGAAAATGAACAGAATTTTTTAGAATGGATAGAGCCGCAGGCTGGCGTGATTGGTTTTCCACGCATCAAACATGAATATCAACTCGATTTTGAGCAGTTTCATGAAATTTTATTCCATGATTACCAGACCATGCTCGGGCGTGGGCATTGGTTTGAGCGTTCTAAACGCTATATGCGTTTGGGTTTTGGTTACCCAACTGCTGAGGAACTAAAAAACGGTTTGGAAAATATCCAAACCGTCCTTTCGCTCCTCCTTAAATCTTGAGTATTTTGAAATACTCAAGATTTAGGAGAACTTTCTGCGCTTCCAATTCGATGCTTTTTGCACAACTTGTGCAGAAGCATCGGCAGCTTGCGCTTTGCCACCCTTAGCCATCAGATAAGCAGCTAATTCGGCAGCTATAGTAGCTTCAGTTTCGTTATCTTGTTTCAATAATTCAGGGGAGAAGTAGTTTTTAACAAAATGTGTATCAAATTTTCCGCTCACAAAAGCTTCATGCTCTAATGTAAAGCGTCCAAAATCCAATGTTGTAGCTACACCATCAATATGATAATCCTGAATTGCGCGCAACATACGTGCAATTGCTTCTGTGCGGTCTGCACCATAGGTAATTAACTTTGCAATCATTGGATCATAATAGATCGGAATATCCATTCCTTCCTTATAACCATCATCCACACGTACACCAACACCTTTTGGAGGAGAATAATTGACCAAATTACCGATACTCGGTAAGAAATTATTGGTTGGATCTTCTGCATACACACGCAATTCGATTGAATGTCCTTGAATTTTCAACTCCTCTTGCTGAATTGCAAGCTCTTCACCACGTGCAATCAAAACTTGTTGACGAACAAGATCAACACCCGTTACCAATTCAGTCACAGGATGCTCTACCTGCAAACGTGTATTCATTTCTAAGAAATAAAACTCTCTAGATTTGTCATCAAACAAGAATTCTACTGTTCCCGCACCTACATAGTCACAAGCTCTCGCTACATCTACCGCACAACGTCCCATTTCTGCACGCAATTCCTCACTCAATACAATAGAAGGTGCTTCCTCTACCACCTTTTGGTGACGACGTTGTACTGAACACTCACGCTCAAACAAGTGAATAATATTTCCATGTGTGTCTGCCAAGACTTGAATCTCAATATGACGTGGAGAACCTACATATTTTTCAATAAAAACAGCACCATCACCAAAAGCAGACTGTGCTTCTGATACTGCTCTTTGCATTTGCTCACGAACATCTTCCTCACGTTCTACAATACGCATTCCTTTTCCACCACCACCAGCAGATGCTTTGATCAAAATTGGATAACCAATTCGGTTAGCTACCTCAATAGCTTCCTCCGCGTCTTCAAGTGCATGTGCTGTACCGGGTACCATTGGAATATTATAAGCTTTCACTGCCTCTTTAGCGGCCAACTTACTTCCCATCATGCGGATTGCTTTGGGTCTAGGCCCAATGAAAGTCAATCCAGCTTCGGTTACTGCTTTAGAAAAATCTGCATTCTCACTCAAGAAACCATATCCTGGGTGAATTCCATCCACATCCAATTCTTTTGCAATTTGGATAATTTTGTCTCCTAATAAATAAGATTCTTTAGATGGCGCAGGTCCTACACAAACCGCCTGATCTGCATAACGTACATGTGGTGCATTACGATCTACTTCTGAATAAATCGCTACTGTTTTGATTCCCATTTCACGACAAGTACGCATAATACGCACGGCAATTTCTCCTCTGTTGGCTACTAATATTTTCTTCATATATCTATAATTACTTATAATATTTTGATCACTTTCATTCTGCCCAAAGGCTTTAAACACCCAAATATACAGAACTTGTAGAAAAAGCTTATACTAAATAGTTTGTAATATAAATTTTTAAATATTTTTAATCGAATCTTTAGGCTTTTAGCTTCGCTAAACACTTCGTGATTTGGTATACAAAACTATTCGTAATATACTTTATTTTGGATAAAAATTACAGGGTTGATAATCTTCATCATTATTCCTAAAAAACAAATACGTTTTATGCCATTTCTGAGGCACAGGAAAAGATAATAATTCTAATTGTACAGAAGTCACTAATTTTGACGAACCAAAATATGGTGCAAGAAATTCATCCTCTATACGCCATTTCATATCAAAGTTTGAAACATTAGTGTATTGATACATCCTAGGAAAATAAAGTCCATTTCCTTTTGGAATAACTATTTCGTATTGCTGCTCATTGACTACTATTTTTAACTTATTTACATCATTAGGAATTCTAAGTCTTAATACAGGGAAAATAATACTACTATCTGTAGTATATTCAATGGCATCCCCACGACGTTTGAAGCTAGAATGAAAGTGATCAATTATCTCTGCATTATATAATTGTGGACTAGCATATGCTAAATCTATGAAATGCCATTTTTTAGTTAATAAGCGTTCCTTTTTAATTGTCATAGTATCTAGAGTGGCATTAGAATTATCTGAAAACTCTATATTCTTGACTTTAGTTGGTAATAGTATTTCTCTAAAACTGTGATCTTTATCCAAGTTCTCTATGGTAACAAAATTATTGATTAAATCTTGTGTTGGATAAAAATGAATAGTTGTATCTGCAATTATTTTATAATTACCTCTTATACATTGATAAATTTGTTCATCAGGATGAAAAGCCATTTTTAAGTAGGTAGCCACAATTAATTTGTAGTTAATTCAAGCAGCCTTTTTGCACTGCACTTCGTTAAAAAGCCTCGTGATAGCGGTGCTATCCCTGCGTTTTTCGCCTCGTTCAGCATCAAAAAACCTTGTGAATTATTATAAAATTAATTACGTCCACCTACTTAGTAGTGTAAGGTTAATAGTTCGTTGATTGTTTAATTTTAGCTCTGTTGAGCATTGCGTGGTTTGCTTCGTAGTGCTCAGTGAAGTTAAAAACCTAAGAACTATTGAGTATAAAGCCTCTCAATAAAATCTACTATGTGAGGTTGTTAAAGAAAAATTATGGAACATTTAGATGGCATTCATTATGAGCGTTTCTATCGTGGGTTAATTAATAATGCAACTTTGATAGAAGAACGTATTGAGGGAGAAACAGAAGATGGTGATGTTGAAATTTATTATGGATTTGATGATGCAGAGGATGAAGCTGAGCATGATGAAGCAACTTTAGCAGAATATGGTGAGGCTTATTATTTCCAAGAAGGAAAGGTTTATCAATGTATTATTTATTTTGAAAATGCTGAATGTACAGGGGTTAATCTTTTTGATGAAGACGAAACCAAAAGTTTTGTTCAGGAGTTGCTAGAGACAGCACATGGTGATGAAGATGCTTTATTAGAAAGCCAATCATGGGCTAAAGCTTATCTATAAGGTTTAAAATAGGGAGGTTATAGAGTACTTTGTGGTTCAGTACTCTATAAAGTATTTGATAATCAATAATCTACAGGTGCTTGTGAAAAAGAAATTTACATCATAGAGCCCTTCGGGGTAACCCCGCTTTTTGGACTTTATGGTCAAAAGCGGGGTGATTTCTTTTTTAACTCGTATTGTAAATAATTAATTATCAGTGAATTAATTTAATACTGAAAGTCCCTATTTAGTACTGAACCCCGAAGGGCTCTGCGAAGCTAATCTCCCTAAAGTGATTAGCGGTTATTTTTGCTATTGGTACAAGCTCTAATAAATTCAACAAAAAGTGGATGTGGATTTTCTACCGTACTTTTGTATTCAGGGTGGAATTGTACCCCTACAAACCAAGGATGTGTTGGGATCTCCACAATTTCTACTAGATTTCGTTTGGTATTCTTTCCTGAAGCAATCATGCCAGCTGCTTCCATTTTTTCTAAATACTGATTATTAAACTCGTAACGATGGCGATGACGCTCACTAATATCAATTTTTTCATAAGCTTGATATGCCTTTGATCCTTCAGCTAGGGTACAATCATAAGCACCCAGACGCATCGTTCCACCTTTATTTTGAATTTTCTTCTGTTCCTGCATCAAGTTGATTACTGGATGTTTAGTTTTTGGTGTAATTTCAGTAGAAGAAGCCTGCTTCAATTTCAATACATTTCTAGCAAATTCTACCACAGCACATTGCATACCCAAACAGATTCCAAAGAAAGGAATATTGTTTTCACGTACATACTGAATTGCTGTGATTTTACCTTCAATTCCACGTTCTCCAAAACCAGGAGCAACCAAAATACCATCAATTTCCTGTAACATTTCTGCTACATTATTTTTATTGATCTGTGCAGAATGAATTGAGATCAAGTTGATTTTACATTCATTAGCAACACCTGCATGAACAAATGCTTCATGAATAGACTTATAGGCATCTTGAAGCTCAATATATTTACCAACTAAGCCGATTTTAACCTCACGTACAGGGTTCTTTAATTGTCCCAAGAAGCTTTTCCAACGTTCGAGATTAGGTTCATTGCGATCTACTAAACGCATTTTGCTGATCACAGAAACGTCCAGTTTCTCTTTTAGCATGTGGATTGGCACATCATAGATACTTTCTGCGTCACGTGCCTCAATTACAGAAGTAACATCTACATTACAGAATAATGCTAGCTTACGTCTGATCTGCATGCTAATAGGAAATTCTGTTCTACAAACGAGAATATCAGGTTGGATTCCAGAGCTTAATAATTCTTTGACAGAATGCTGAGTTGGTTTAGTTTTGAGCTCCTTTGCTGCATTGAGATAAGGTAAGAGTGTCAAGTGAATAGTCAAACAGTTATCTCTTCCTAGTTCCCATCGCAATTGGCGAATAGACTCGATATAAGGCAGAGATTCAATATCTCCAACAGTTCCCCCAATTTCAGTGATTACAATATCATATTTTCCTGTTTGTGATAAGAGTTGAATACGACGCTTAATCTCATCGGTAATATGGGGGATGACCTGAACAGTTTTACCCAAGTATTCTCCTGCGCGTTCCTTATTAATAATAGTTTGATAGATACGTCCAGTAGTTACGTTATTAGCTTGAGAGGTTGGGATATTCAAAAAACGTTCGTAGTGTCCCAGATCCAAATCTGTTTCTGCACCATCTTCTGTAACATAGCATTCTCCATGCTCATAAGGGTTGAGTGTACCCGGATCAACATTGATATATGGATCTAATTTCTGAATAGTAACCGAGAAACCACGCGCTTGGAGTAGTTTCCCTAATGATGCCGCAATGATTCCTTTTCCCAAAGATGAACTCACTCCTCCTGTAACAAAGATAAATTTTGTCATGACAGTTTTTATATATTTTTTTGGATGGTGATATATTAGTTCCTG
>JAKVCT010000149.1:8126-11820 GCA_022448995.1 Saprospiraceae bacterium | reverse complement strand
GCTCGCTATGGGCTCGGTTCCTACGGAACGTCAATATTCGTCCTTCTTTGTTGCTGACAACCCATATAGTCCAATTGACCCAGTTGGGTAGATTTTGCTAAGTTTTTAGCGAAACTGAGTCTTGATTATTACGTTTAACAGGACATTTTTTTACGTGATTTGTCCAAACTCTAAAAAGAAATTTACTTCGTAGAGCCCTTCGGGGTTAGTTTCACTGAGCCCTTCGGGGTTAACTATAAATTACTTTTGTCCATCTACTTACTTACTATTAATGAACATATTAGTTTAACTATTAGAAATTCAAGTGGCAAAATTGATTTAGGAACAACTCAAAATTTCCTAACTATTTGGGTAGAATATAAAATTAGAAAAGAATGAGAATTATAAAAAGTACTCCCTCTAAAGAAGTCAGTTCTATATATGGCAATTTTGAATTTGTACCTGATGAAGGTTATGAGCTTAGAACTTATATTGACTATGAATCTAAATTGATTGTGGTAGAAGAATCCCCCGTCAAAAAAACCGCAGGTATCCCATATATACCTGAGCAATATATAGTTGATCCTCAGAGAGCTATCATTCTCAGTCATGAAGATTATAAGCAATATTTCAATTATGAATTGCGTGAATTTCACAGTGAAGATGGAAAATATAAGTTAGAATCTCAACGTAAACATAATCCAGAAACAGGTAGAGATTATGAAGAAGAAAAGTTAACAGATCTAGAAACAGGTAAACTAATCAGTAGTGGTAGAAGCATTGTCTTTGGTCCCGAAAAACGTCAAAATGCCTTAGAGTCACATTATGCACGATTAGAAAGAAGAAGGATTGAGGCAGCAAAAATAGCAGCTAGAAAAACGTTAGAAGAGCATTATGAATTGTGTAAACAACAACTAAGTAATGGTAAATTTATTCTAGGTTATTACAATGATAAACAAGCTTTTAAATTAGTTTACAGCAATGGAAATTTCACCTTATTTGAAGGAAAAATGATTCCAAATCAAATTGCAAAAGATGCAAATTTCAAAGCAACTACTCAGTTTGAAACCCTAGAAGAATTTTGGACAGATTTTACTCAAAACCCTAAATGGTATTTGGATTATCAATCTTTTATAGATGGAGATGAATGGAGAAAAGATCGAATTATTGCTTCATTTATCATTAACAAAGCCAATGAAATTAGAAAGTCAGGTAATTTTACACAAGCTGAGTATAATAAATTAAACAGTTGGGAAAATCAGGTTTATACAGAAACCATCAGACGAAACCAATACCAACAATATTGCTCCAATTGTAAAACACCCATGTTATTTAATGCTAGATATCCTAAAATGATTTGTAGAAATTGTGTGATACTTCTCTCTGATAAAAATGGACGAAAAGTTAGCTTTTATAATACAGGGTTTGGTGGTTATGGTTGCCAAGGTTATTACTTAGATGTAGATCCAAAAGAGAAATATGATTCTAACACTGTCTATATTGGAGATAAAGAGTTTTATGCTCAAGAAGCTAGATTTGGCGGAATTGTAATTCAAAAAAAATAAAAGATGAGTAGTCGCTATCATACTATTTGCCCTTTGATTTTATTGTCCATGCAATATGCTACCGAATATTGGTCGGGACTCTATCCTGTTGGAATGGATTGGGAAAAGGCGGTGAGATTAAAAAATTCTGAAATAGACAAAACCTCTACAGATTATTATCAAGTAAGTTCAGCATTTACGAATCCTGAGCAAAATGCTGCCCTAATCAATTACAAAAATCAAGAATTTCCTGCATTTGATATTCAAGATTTACAAGAAGTAGATTATAGTATTACGCAGAATGAACAACAGCTTTTTATTCTAAGGCATTGTTTGGAAAATGAAGAAACTAAGATTGGTTTAGCTCAGATTATGGCTATACAGAATTGGGCAGATAATTTTAAACTGGTACTTGACGCAGAAGATTATATACTATTTGATAGTGCTACTCATTATTATGAGTTAGACCTCGAGGAATATCCAAGTATAACACTCAAAAAAGGACAATATACTGTATCCACAGCTCAACTTATCCATGAGGATTATGAAATTATTATACACAAATTAGAACTCATTTAATCAAAAAACTTTAGTAAAGCTAAATTTTATAAGGGCAAATATGCCGCTGCAATATCATATTTTTTATACTGATACAATATCAAAAACAGAGCTACAGCAGAGCTCAGTCTTGGACACTGTACTAAATAAAAAGCTGTCTTGATTACTCATCAAGACAGCATCTCCAAATTTACTACTCAAGAGCCACTGTATTTTATACTCAGCTCTTTTCTAAATAACCTATCTGATACACTTAAATTTATTGCTTGACAAACATCTTGTGCGACAAGCCCTTAGGCGTTTGCACTTCCAAGATATAAGCACCAGCTTCTAAGCTTTCTACAGAAAGTGTATGCTGTTTTTCCATTCCTGTTGGACGAAGATCCAAAATTAATTGGCTACTCATGTTATATACTTTGATTTGCTCAATTGTAGTTTGCTCTAGCTCTACCGTCAATTGATCCTTAGTCGGATTAGGATAAAGATTCAAGCCTAGCGACTCCTCATCTTTTATGGTTTTCATTGTAGAAGAAATCAATACCTCTCCCGCTTCTGGCGAAACTGGAATTTCAACTCCTGTATTATCAATCAAACGCACATTAGTAATATTTAAATTCAATCGAATTTCATCATTGTTGCGTGGTAAAACGACATCCTTAATCGTCAAATAGATCGTTCCTAATTGTCCAGATCCAGTCAATGCCATTTGATCAGTACGTGTGAACGCAGTCTGAATATTCTGATCATTGTAGAAATCTTTTTGGATAGACAAACTGTTTGCTGAAGTTCCTAACCAAGCATTATCAAAACTAATTGCTACCGAATTCGGCTCAACAATCGCACTATCATATTCCACTGTAAAGGCAATACCATAGCCATTATTAACTATATCTGTTGCATCTCCTAAGTAAATTGGTAAAGCTACTCCATCTCCAGGTGTTGCCATATCTGTTCCAATCGTAACTGGCACACCATTTCTATCCCAATTATCATTACTTCTCAAGTGTACTTGGTTCCAATTCAAAGAAATTGCTAAAGTATCGTCGTCATTAATCACTGAATTACCATCAGTATCTAAATGTTTAATATCTGTACTAGCAGAACCTGTCAGGACAGTTCCCCAATCGCGGCTTGGCTGACATGTATAGTCAGTACTTGCATCAATTCTTGTCAAGCCACTCGTACCATAGTGCAATCCAATTGCTAACAAATCTTGATTATCTACAATTTGATTATCATCCGCATCACCTGGCCAAACACAAGTTCCTGTTTCAATGATATAAATGGTTGTATCACAGAATAAGTCACAAGTAACTACCTCTAGAATATCTACATTATTAGCGGTCGCAGGCGCAACATAGTCAAAACAAGCACTAGGCAAAGGATTTGCCGTAAATGTTCCAAGAATACTATTATTTTGCACCAATGAATTTACACTAGCAATAAAAACCGGTAAATTTTCACAAGCATTTAGGCTAGAATCAGGTTGTAATGCTGCATAAACTGTATCCGTAGCTACATTTGCATACATCTGAATCGCATCATCGACAGTACAACCATTTGCATCAGTTACCGTAACAGAATAAGCCCCATCAGCCATCATTGGATTAGTG